>JAEWGQ010000074.1 GCA_023388235.1 Actinomycetes bacterium
CCACGCACACGGTGCTGGGGACGCCGCTGCAGGGCCATCGCCGCCGCCTCGCGCACCCGCCACAGCGGGTCGGCCGCGCGGGCGCGCAGCAGGGCGGCCAGGTCGGCAGCGCCGGGGTCCGCGAGCACCAGCCGCCCCAGCGCCGCGGTCCCGCAGCTGCGCAGGTACTCGTCGGCGTCGTCGGCCAGCGCGCGGACCAGCCCGGCGGGCGCGACGTCCGCGAACGCCTCCACCAGCTCGAGGTTCCCGCGCGGCCCGGGCAGCCCGGAGCGCTCCGTCAGGTAGTCGCGGACCTCGTCGTCGGCCAGCGCGCGCAGCGCCTCCCGGTGCTCGTCACGTCGGCTCACGCCGTCGACGCTAGCGGCCCGGCAGACCGCCGGGACAGGGCCGTCCGGACGAGACGGCCCTGTCGCGCGTCAGGCGTCGAGCGGGCGCGGGCAGGACACGCCGGTGCCGCCGAGGCCGCAGTACCCGTCCGGGTTCTTGGCGAGGTACTGCTGGTGGTAGCCCTCGGCGTAGTAGTACGGGCCGGCCTCCGCGGCCGGGCGCACCTCCGTGGTGATCTCGCCGTACCCCGCGCGGGTCAGCCGCTCCTGGTACGCCGCGAGCGTCTCGCGCGCCGCGGCCTCCTGCTCCGGCGTCGTCGGGTACACGGCGGACCGGTACTGGGTGCCGACGTCGTTGCCCTGCCGGTAGCCCTGCGTCGGGTCGTGCGACTCCCAGAACGCGCGCAGCAGGTCGGCGTCCGGCAGCACCGCCGGGTCGTAGGCGACCTGCACCATCTCGGCGTGCCCGGTCAGGCCGGTGCACACCTCCTCGTACGTCGGGTACGGGGTGAAGCCGCCCTGGTAGCCGACCGAGGTCGCCACGACGCCCGGCAGCTGCCAGAACGCGCGCTCCGCGCCCCAGAAGCAGCCGAGGCCCAGCGTGATCGTGCGGGTGCCCTCCGGCCACGGGCCCTGCAGCGGCGTCCCCAGCACCGTGTGCGTGGCGGGGACGGTGTACGCGTAGCCCTCGCGGCCCCGCAGCGCGCGCGACGGGTCGACCATCGTCGACCTGAGGGCGGATCCGAACAGCCAGCTCATGGGTGTCTCCCTTCCTCGGCTCCGACGCTCTCAACCCGGGGGCGGTCGCCGGTGTTCCCGGCGGCCCGGGCGGCCGGCCCGCGGGGCGACGGGGCGGCCGGCCGGGGTGGTCGCGTCCGGCTGCCGCCGCCGACGGGCACGCTCTAGCCTGGGGTCGTGACTGACGACACGCACCCCACGCTGCCCGGATCCGGCGACCTCGGCGCGCACACCGACGACGGCGACTGGGCGGCCGCGGGCTTCGCCACCCGCGCGATCCACGCGGGGCAGGAGCCGGACGGGGCGACGGGCGCGGTCGTCACCCCGATCTACCAGGTCTCGACCTACAAGCAGGACGGCGTCGGCGGGCTGCGCGGGGGCTACGAGTACTCGCGCTCGGGCAACCCGACCCGGGCGGCGCTCGAGGAGGCGCTCCGGGCGGCCGAGGGCGGCGGCGCCGGGTTCGCGTTCGCGTCGGGCCTCGCCGCGGAGGACACCCTGCTGCGCGCCGTGCTGCGGCCCGGGGACCACGTGGTCGTGCCGGACGACGCGTACGGCGGCACCTACCGGCTGATCGCGCGGGTGTTCGGCCCGTGGGGCGTCGAGCACACGCCCGTCGACCTGTCCGACCCGGACGCCGTGCTGGCGGCGATCCGCCCGGGGCGGACGAAGCTCGTGTGGGTGGAGACCCCGACGAACCCGCTGCTCGGGGTGTCCGACGTCGCCGCGCTCGCGGCGCACGCGCGGTCGGCCGGGGCGGTGCTGGTCGTGGACAACACGTTCGCCACGCCGTACCTGCAGCAGCCGCTGGCGCTCGGGGCCGACGTCGTCGTGCACTCGACCACCAAGTACATCGGCGGGCACTCGGACGTCGTCGGCGGGGCGCTCGTCGTCGCGGACGGCGCGCAGCTGCCCGTCGGGCTCGAGGGACCCACCGGGTCCACGTCGCTCGCGGACGCGGTGGCGTTCCACCAGAACGCGTCCGGCGCCGTGGCCGGGCCGTTCGACGCGTGGCTCACCCTGCGCGGCCTGAAGACGCTGGCCGTCCGGATGGACCGGCACTGCGCGAACGCCGCCGCCGTCGCCCGGTTCCTCGTCGAGCGCGACGACGTCGGCGAGGTCCTGTACCCCGGGCTGGACTCGCACCCCGGCCACGAGGTCGCGGCCCGCCAGATGTCCGGGTTCGGCGGCATGGTGTCGTTCCGCGCCGGCAGCGCGGAGCGGGCCGCCCAGGTGTGCGCCCGCACGCGGGTGTTCACGCTCGCGGAGTCGCTCGGCGGCGTCGAGTCGCTCATCGAGCTGCCGGCCCGGATGACCCACGGCTCGGTGGTCGGCACCGACCTGGAGGTGCCGGACGACCTCGTGCGGCTGTCCGTCGGCATCGAGGACGAGGCCGACCTGCTCGCCGACCTCGCCCGGGCGCTGGCGTGAGCACGCCGGGCGGGGGCTGGCGGGCACGGGCCCGCGCCCGCACCGGGGCGGCCGCCGCCACGCCGCCGGCGCGCCCGCTGCACGAGGGCGAGCTGAGCACCGGCGCCACGCCGCGCGGGTGGTCCGCCGAGCAGTCGGTGTCGCCCGCCGTGCGGGCGGCCGCCGCGTGGTCCTGGCGGCTCCTGCTGATCGTCGCGGCGTCGGCGGCCGGGCTGTGGGTGATCGGCTACTTCAAGGTCATCGTCGTGTCCGTCGCGGTCGCGCTGCTGCTGTCGGTGCTGCTGGCCCCGGTCGCGCGCTGGCTGCGGCGCGTGCTCCGGTTCCCCCGGGGCGCGGCGGCGATCACGTCGGTGCTGCTCATGCTCGCGGTCGTCGGCGGGCTCGTGGTGCTGGCCGGGCGGTCCATCGCCGGCGGGTTCGGCGACCTGTCGGACCAGGCGTCGAAGGGCGTGGACGAGGCGCTCGCGTGGCTGTCGGACGGCCCGCTGAACGTGAGCACCGACCAGCTCGACCAGCTCATCGGCCAGGCCCGCGACCAGCTCGGCAAGAACGCGGACACGCTGCTGTCCGGCGCGCTGTCCGTGACCACCACCGTCGGCCACGTCGCCGCGGGCGCGCTCATCGCGCTGTTCTGCACGTTCTTCTTCCTGCTGGACGGCCGCACCATCTGGACGTGGCTGGTCGGCCTGCTGCCGCTGTCCGTGCGCGAGCGCGTGCACCAGGCGGGGCGGCGCGGCATCGTGACGCTCTCGGCGTACACCCGCACGCAGATCCTCGTGGCCCTCGTGGACGCCACCGGCATCGGGCTCGGCGCGGCGATCCTCGGCGTGCCGCTCGCCGTGCCCCTGGCGACGCTGGTCTTCGTCGGCTCGTTCATCCCGATCGTCGGCGCCATCGCCACGGGCGTCGTGGCCGTCCTCGTGGCCCTCGTCGCCAAGGGCTGGGTCGTGGCGCTCATCATGCTCGGCGTCGTGCTGCTGGTGCAGCAGGTCGAGGGGCACCTGCTCCAGCCGCTGCTCATGGGCCACGCCGTGTCGCTGCACCCCGTCGCCGTGCTGCTCGTGGTGGCCGCGGGGTCGCTGGCGGCGGGCATCGTCGGCGCGCTGTTCGCGGTGCCGATCGCCGCCGTCCTCAACACCGTGGTCCTCTACCTGCACGGGCACGACAAGTTCCCGGACCTGGGCACGGACGACCACGTCGCGCTGCGCCCACCGGGCTTGTTCTCCCGGCGTGGTGCCGGGGGCGCCGACGCGCGCGGGTGAGGATACGCACGTGACCTTCCTCGACGACGCCCGGGCTGCCGCGCGCCTGCTGACCGGCGTGGCGACCCGCACCCCCGTGGAGACCTCGCGGGCCCTGTCCCAGATCGCCGGGACCCCCGTGCTGCTCAAGTGCGAGAACCTGCAGCGCGCGGGCTCGTTCAAGATCCGCGGCGCGTACGTGCGGATGTCCCGGCTGTCCCCGCAGGAGCAGGCCCTCGGCGTCGTCGCGGCCAGCGCCGGGAACCATGCGCAGGGCGTCGCGCTCGCGGCGCAGCTGCTCGGGATCGACGCGGTCGTCTACATGCCCGTCGACGCCGCCCTGCCGAAGGTCGCCGCCACCAAGGAGTACGGCGCGGAGGTGCGCCTGCACGGGCACGGCGTCGACGAGGCCCTGGTCGCGGCCCGCGCCGAGGCCGAGCGCACCGGGCGGGTGCTGATCCACCCCTTCGACCACGAGGACATCGTCGCGGGCCAGGGGACGCTGGCGCTCGAGATCCTCGAGCAGGTGCCCGACGTCCGCACCATCGTCGTGCCGCTCGGCGGTGGCGGGCTCGCCGCGGGCATCCAGGCCGTGGTCGCCGAGGCGGCGCCGCACGTGCGGGTGATCGGGGTGCAGGCGGCGCGCGCCGCGGCCTACCCGGCGTCGCTGGTCGCCGGCGAGCCGGTCACCGCGGGCGAGCTGCACACGATGGCCGACGGCATCGCGGTCGGCACCCCCGGCCGCGTGCCGTTCGAGGTGCTGCGCCGGCACGCCTGCGAGGTGCGCACGGTCTCCGAGGAGGACCTGTCCCGCGCCCTGCTGCTCGTCGCCGAGCGCGCCAAGCTCCTGGTCGAGCCCTCCGGGGCCGCCGGGGTGGCCGCGGTGATGGCCGCCGGGGCGGGCGACCTCGAGGGCCCGGTCGTGGTGCTGCTGTCCGGCGGCAACATCGACCCCCTCGTGCTGCTGCGCGTGGTCCGGCACGGGCTCGCCGTGTCCGGCCGGTACCTGCAGCTGCGGGTGCGGGTCACGGACACCCCGGGCGCGCTGGCGGACCTGCTGCGCGAGCTCGCGGGCGCGGGCGGCAACGTCATGCACGTGTCGCACGTCCGCACCGGCGTGGACCTGGAGATCGACGAGGTCGAGATCGAGGTCCAGGTCGAGACGAAGGGCCCGGAGCACTGCGCGCGGCTGCTCCAGGCGCTTCGCGACGCCGGCTTCCGCCTCGCCGAGCACTGACCCGCACCACCCGGCACGGCGAAGGGCCCCGTCCGCGCGGACGGGGCCCTGCGGCGCGTGGGGGAGGGCTCAGCCCTCGAACGGCTTCGCGGCCTTGATCTCCACGGGGATCTCCCGGCCGTTCGGCGCGGTGTAGGCGACCGTGTCGCCGACCTTGCGGCCGTTGATCGAGGAGCCGAGCGGCGACGTCGGCGAGAACACCTCGATGTCGGCGGTGCCCGCGATCTCGCGCGAACCGAGCAGGAACGTCATCTCGTCGCCCGCGACGACGGCCGTCACGACCATGCCGGGCTCGACGACACCGTCGTCCGGCGGCGTGCCGATCTGGACGTTGCGCAGCTTCTCCTTGAGCTCGCGGATGCGGGCCTCCTGCTTGGCCTGCTCCTCGCGGGCGGCGTGGTAGCCGCCGTTCTCCTTGAGGTCGCCCTCGTCGCGCGCGGCGGCGATGCGCTCGGTGACCTCGGCGCGCCCCGGGCCCTCGAGGTGCTCGAGCTCCGCCTTCAGGCGGTCGTACGCCTCCTGGGTCAGCCAGGTGGCGGCCTGCGTCGTGTCGGTCACGTCCACTCCTTCCCTGCGTGTGTCGCACCCCCGTCGGAGGCGTACCACGTTCTCGTCGGCCCCGGCCAGGCGTGCGCGGACTCGCGGGAGCGTGGAACGGGTGTCCGCCGTGTCCCTCGCGGTCGCGTCGGCCTGCGGTGACGTCGGGCGACATCGGACCGGGGCGGCGTATGAATCGGCAAGCATAGCAACGTCCCCGCGTCGGCGCGGGGATTGCGCGGGCGGGTCAGGCGGGCTCGCAGGACAGGACGACCGCGGTCACGGCCTCCTGCGCGGTCGGGATGGTGGCGGTGACCCGCTGCGTGCGGGTCGCGGCGGGCCCGACCTCGACGGACTGCACGCCGACCTCGGCGAAGCGCTCGGACATCGCCTGCACCCGGCAGGTCACGGTCGCGTCCGGGTCCTTCGTGACGTCGAAGGTGATCGCGGTGGCGGTGGGGCCGTCGACGCGGAACCCGACCTCGTCCCAGGTGACCGGCTTGCCGGCCTGGCCGAGGGCGATCCAGACGACCAGCGCCAGGCCGGCGACCGCGAGCACGACGAGCCCCGCGAGGGCGGCGCGACGCCGGCCGCGCGTGGGGGTGCGGCCGTAGCGGCCGGCGGGCGGGGCCGCGGCGGTCGGTTCTGCGGTCACGCGCTGCTCCTGCAGGTCGGCGGGCGCCCGTGGCGCGCCCGGGGGGTCGGGTGAGCGATCATTGTCTCTCGTCGGCCCCGGCCGGCGTCGAACGCGGAAGGACGACGGGAGAACCGTGACCGAACAGCTGCGCCTCATGGCCGTGCACGCCCACCCGGACGACGAGTCCAGCAAGGGCGCCGCGACGACCGCCCGGTACGCGGCCGAGGGCGTCGACGTCCTCGTGGTCACGTGCACCGGCGGCGAGCGCGGCGACGTGCTCAACCCGCACCACCCGCCCGTCGAGGGCGGCATCGAGGGGATGCGCGCCGTCCGCCGCACCGAGATGGCGGCCGCCGCCGCGGCCCTGGGCGTGCGCCAGCACTGGCTCGGGTTCGTGGACTCCGGCCTGCCGGAGGGCGACCCGCTGCCGCCGCTGCCCGAGGGGTGCTTCGCGCTGCTCCCGCTGGAGGAGGCCGCCCGCCCCCTGGTCGAGCTGGTCCGCGAGTTCCGGCCGCACGTCATCACGACGTACGACCCCACCGGCGGCTACCCGCACCCCGACCACATCATGTGCCACCGGGTGTCGTTCGAGGCGTTCCACGCGGCCGGCG
>JAEWGQ010000110.1 GCA_023388235.1 Actinomycetes bacterium
TGCGGTAGACGAGCGCCGCGTCGACCTCGCCGAGCTGCACCTTCGTGAGCGTCGCCGTGACGTCCTTCTCGTACGTGTCGGGCGCCGGGGTGAGGCCGGCCGCCGCGAAGGCCTTCTCGGCCGCCGCGCCGCAGGGGACCTCGACCGCGCACAGGGCGATCGTCCGGTCGGGGTCCGCCAGGTCGGCGAGCCCGGTGATCCCGGCGGGGTTGCCGGCGGGCACGGCGATCTCGAGCGTGTTGCGGGCGAACAGGTGCGGCTCGTCGGTCACCTCGGCGGCGTCGGCCATCGTCGACGTGCTGGCGGCGGCGAAGACGTCGGCGGGCGCCCCGGAGACGAGCTGGGTCGCGAGCGTCGACGAGCCGCCGAACGAGAACGTCACGGTGAGGGCCGGGTTCTGCTGCTCGAGCTGCTCGCCGAGGGCGGTGAACGCGTCCTGCAGCGACGCCGCGGCGAACACGACGAGCTCCCCGGTGAGCGGCTCCGCGGTGCTCGCGGCGGACGCGGACCCGCCGGGCCCGGTCGGCGCCGCGTCGGCGGCCCCCGACGCGCACCCCGTCAGGGCGAGCAGCAGCGCGAGGGTGCCGCCGGCGAGGGCGGCGGACGTGCCGGGCGCCGCGGGGCGGCGGCCCACGGGGAGGCGGCTCACGGCACGGCGGCCCACGGGGAGACGGTGGCTCACGGGGCGACCTCCACGACGACGTTGGTGGCCTTCACGGACGCGACCGCGACGACCCCGGGCTCGAGGCCGAGCTCGTCGGCGGCCTCGCGGCTGATGAGCGACACCAGCCGGTGCGGGCCCGCCTGGATCTCGACCTGGGCCATCACGGTGTCGCGGACGACCCGGGTGACGATGCCCCGCATCCGGTTGCGGGCCGAGACGCCGGACGGGGTGCCGCCGGCGTCCGCGCCCGTGGCGAGCTCTGTCGCGAGCGCCGCGAGGTCGGTGCCCGCGACGGTCCACCGGCCCGATCCCTCGGCGCGGCGCGCGGGCAGCCGCCCGGCGTCGATCCACCGGCGGACCGTGTCGTCGCTGACGCCCAGCAGCGCGGCTGCCTCGGCGATCCGGAACTCCTGCACGCGGCGAGTCTAGGACCGGGACGCCGCACCTGCGGGGCCGGAGGTCCCAGGAGCACGCACGCGCGGCGGGCGCCCGCGGGACCGCGCCGCAGATGCGCCGGCGGTCCCGGGACGGGGGTCCCGGGGCGGCCGACCTACGCTGGGCAGATGGCCGCTCCCCGCCCCGACGCCACCGCCGCGCACCCCGCGCTCTCCGGAGCCCCCGCCCCCGAGCGGGACAGCAGCCGCGTCGCGCCCGCCGCGCGCTCCGTGGTCCGCGCGGAGGTCACCCGCGACCCGGTGGACCCCGCCGACCTCGCGCTCGAGGTGGGCCGCGCCACCGCCGGCGCGGTCGTGACGTTCTCCGGCGTGGTCCGGGACCACGACCTCGGGCGCACCGTGACCGGCATCGAGTACGTGGCGCACCCGTCGGCCCCGGACGTCATGGCCGCGGTGGTCGCCGACGTCGCCGCCCGCTCGGACGTGGACGCCGTCGCCGCCGTGCACCGCATCGGCGACCTCGGCATCGGGGACTGCGCGCTCGCCGTGGCCGTCGCCGCCGCGCACCGGGCGGAGGCGTTCGAGGCCGCCGCGGCGCTGGTCGACGAGGTCAAGCACCGGCTGCCCGTGTGGAAGCGGCAGGAGTTCCCCGACGGCACCGACGAGTGGGTCGCCTGCCCCTGACCGCGGGCACCGCGGGCCCGGTGGCTCAGCCGCCGGCGAAGGGCGGCAGCAGGTCGACGGTGACGTCGCCGGTCAGCACCCGGCTCCGGTCGGCGTCCGGCACCCCGTCCACCAGCACGCTGCACGCCGCGGCCACGCGGGTCAGGTCGGCCCCGTGCCGCGTGCACGCGTCGGCGACCACCGTGGCCGTCGTGCTCCCGGCCGGCACGGTCACGGGCTCCTCGTCGCGGCCCGCCGCGGCGCTCGCCCCGGCGTAGTAGCGCAGCCGCACGCTGACGTCGGTCATGTCATCCTCCGATGGCGCTCATGGGGCGCTCCGGCTGCCGGAACCCCGTCTCGCTGATGCCGTGCCCGGGGCCCTTGCGCAGCATCGCCGCCGCCCAGGCCGCCGCGAGCTCCGCGTCGTCCGCCCCCGCGCGCAGCATGCCGCGCAGGTCGGTCTCGTGCCGGGCGAACAGGCAGTCGCGCATCTGGCCGTCGGCCGTCAGGCGCACCCGGTCGCAGTCCCCGCAGAACGGGCGGGTCACCGACGCGATGACCCCGACGACCCCGTCGCCGTCCGGGTCCGCCCCGTCGACCGCCCAGAGCTGCGCCGGGTCGGCGCCCCGGCGCGAGGAGTCCACCGGCGCCAGGTCGAACGCCGTGCGCAGCGACGCGAGGATCTCGTCCGCCCGGATCATCTGCGCGGGGTCCCACGCGTCGTGCGGGCCGAGCGGCATCTGCTCGATGAACCGCAGCCGGTAGCCCTCCGCGAGCGCCCACCGCAGCAGCGGCACCGCCTCGTCGTCGTTCACGCCCCGCACCAGCACGGTGTTCACCTTCACCGGGGTGAGCCCGGCGTCCCGCGCGGCGGCCAGCCCGGCCAGCACGTCGGGCAGCCGGTCGCGCCGCGTGATCCGCGCGTAGCGGTCGCGGCGCAGGGAGTCGAGGGAGACGTTCACCCGGCCCAGCCCGGCGTCCGCCAGCCCGCGGGCCCGGCGGGCGAGGCCCAGGGCGTTGGTGGTCAGCGACGTCTCGGGCGCGGTGCCGTCGGCGCGGCGCAGCGCGGTGGTCGCGGCGACGATCCGCTCCAGGCCGCGCCGCAGCAGGGGCTCGCCGCCGGTGAACCGGACCTCGTGCACCCCCAGCCGCTCGACCGCGACGGTGACCAGGCGCACGACCTCGTCGTCGGTCAGCACGTCCTCGCCCGGCAGCCAGGGCAGGCCGTCCGCGGGCATGCAGTACGTGCACCGCAGGTTGCACCGGTCCGTCAGCGACACGCGCAGGTCCCGCGCGACGCGTCCGAACCGGTCCTCCAGCGCACCCGCCCCCGGGGCCGCGTCACCGGCACTCGTCATGCCGACCAGGCTACGCAGCCGTCTCCGGCGCCCTCCATGACCTAGGACCGACGGGCGGGACGTTCGTCCGGGTTACCGTCAGCCGGTGACCCGCAGCCTGCCCGTCGTCGCCCGCACCGTCGAGGAGCACCGCGCCGCCGTGCTGTCCGGCGCGGTGGCCGGCCCGCCCGAGGAGCGCGCCGTCCCGGACGCCCTGGACCTCGTGCTCGCCGAGGACGTGGCGTCCGCCGTGGACCTGCCGGCCTTCGACAACTCCGCGATGGACGGGTACGCCCTGCACGCGGACGACCTCGCGGGCGGCGGTCCGCTCGACCTGCCCGTGGTGGACGACGTGCCCGCGGGCGGCGTCCCGCGGCGCCCGGTCGCGCCCGGGACCGCGGTCCGCGTGATGACCGGCGCCCCCGTCCCCGACGGCACCGGCGCGGTGGTCCCGGTCGAGCAGACCGACGCCGGCACGCAGCGGGTCCGCGTGGACGCGCTGCCCCGCGCCGCCGCCCACATCCGGCGCCGCGGCGAGGACGTCCGCGCCGGGGCCGTGGTGCTGGACGCCGGCACCGTCGTCACCCCCGCCGTCGTCGGCCTGCTGTCCGGCGTGGGCCGCGCGTCCGTGCGGGTGCACCGCCCGCCGCGCGTCGTCGTGCTGTCCACCGGTGCCGAGCTCGTCCCTGCCGGCCTGCCGCTCGGGCCCGCGCAGATCCACGACGCGAACGGCCCGATGCTGGCCGCCGCCGTGCGCCGCGCCGGGGGCGTGCCGGTCACCGCGCCGGTCGTCGCCGACCGCCCGGGCGCGCTGCTCGCCGCCCTGGAGCCGCACCTGGCCGGCGGCGCCGACCTGGTGCTCACCTCCGCGGGGGTCAGCGAGGGCGCCTACGACGTCGTCAAGGCGGACCTCGCCGACGCCGGCGTGACGTTCGCGCGGGTCGCGATGCAGCCGGGCAAGCCGCAGGGCTTCGGCCGGGTCGGCGCACGCGGCGTGCCGGTGGTCACCCTGCCCGGCAACCCGGCGAGCGCGTTCGTGTCGTTCCACGTGTTCGTGCGGCCGCTGATCCGCCGGCTGCTCGGCCTGCCCGACGGCCCCGGGCCCGTCGTGCGCGCGACGCTCGCCGCGCCCCTGACCTCGCCCGCCGGGCGGCGGCAGCTGCTGCGCGCGCGGCTCGACCCGGCCGCCGGGACCGCGCCCGTCGCGCGGCTCGTCGGCGGACCCGGCTCCCACCTGCTCGGCGCCCTCGCCCTGTCCGACTGCCTGGTCGTCGTCCCCGAGGACGTCACCGCCCTGCCGGCCGGTGCCGGCGTCGACGTGCTGCTCACCGAAGGAGACCCCCGATGACCCAGGACCACCTCACGCACGTGGACGCCCGCGGCGCCGCCCGCATGGTCGACGTCAGCGCCAAGGAGGTCACCGTCCGCACGGCGACCGCCACCGGCACCGTCGTCACCACCGAGCAGGTCGTCGGCCTGCTGCGCGGCGAGGGCGTCCCGAAGGGCGACGCGCTCGCGGTCGCGCGGATCGCCGGCATCCAGGCCGCCAAGCGCACGCCCGACCTCGTGCCGCTGTGCCACCCCGTCGCCATCCACGGCGTCACCGTCGACCTCGAGGTCCTGGACTCCGGGGTCGCGATCACGGCCACCGTCCGCACCGCCGACCGCACCGGCGTCGAGATGGAGGCGCTGACCTGCGTCGCCGCCGCCGGCCTCGCGCTGGTCGACATGGTCAAGGCCGTCGACCGGGGCGCGACCATCACGGACGTGCGCGTCGAGGCGAAGTCCGGCGGCCGCAGCGGGACCTGGCGCCGTGCCTGACGTGCCGGCGGTCGGCGCGGTCGCGGGCGACGGCGCGGCCGGGTCACCGGCCCCGCGGGCGTGCGTGATCACGGTGTCCACCCGCGCCGCCGCCGGGGTCTACGCCGACCGGTCCGGCCCCGCGCTCGCGGCCGCCGTCGCGGCGCTCGGGTTCGCCGTCGACGGTCCCGTCGTCGTCCCGGACGGGGACCCGGTCGGGGAGGCGCTGCGGTCCGCGCTGGCGGAGGGGTACGCCCTGGTCGTCACCACCGGCGGCACGGGCCTCGCGCCGGGCGACGACACCCCCGAGCAGACGGCCGCGCTGATCGACCGCGACCTGCCGGGCGTCCCGGAGGCGGTGCGCGCCGCCGGGGTCGCCGCGGGCGTGCCGTCGGCGATGCTCAGCCGCGGCCGCGCCGGGCTGGCCGGGCGGACCGTCGTGGTGAACCTGCCGGGCTCGGTGCGGGCCGTCGAGCAGGCGGTGGCCGCCGTCGGCGCGGCCCTGCGGCACGCGGTGGACCAGGTGGCCGGCGCCGACCACTGAACCGGGCCGCCCGCCGCGCCCCGGTGCGCGAGTGGTGCGAGGACGTCCCCGGCCCGGGTGCCTAGTAGCGCGGCAGGGCCGGGTCCACGTCGTCGACCCACGCGAGCACCCCGCCCTCGAGGTGCACGGCGTCGAACCCCCGCTCGCGCACCAGGGCCAGCACCTCGGCGGAGCGGATGCCGGACTTGCAGTGCAGGACGAGCGGCCGGGCGGGGTCGAGCTCCGCGAACGCCGTGCCGTCCAGGAACGACCCCTTCGGGAGCAGCCGCGCGCCCGGGATCGCGACGAGGGCGTGCTCCGCGGGCTCGCGGACGTCCACGAGGTCCAGGTCGTCGGTGCCGCGGTCGCGGGCGGCGAGCCGGGCGGCGAGCGCGCGTGCCGTGATGGCCGGCAGCGGCGGCCCGACCTCGCAGACCTCCGCGAGGTCGGTGAGGCCGGTCACGGGCACGCCGCGCGGGTCGGGCCGCACCGGCAGCTCGCGCCACCGTCCCCCGAGCGCGTCGAGCACGAGCATCCGGCCGAGCAGCGGGTCGCCCAGCCCGGTGACGAGCTTGACGACCTCGGCGGCCATCATCGACCCGACCGCCCCGCACACGACGCCGAGGACGCCGGCCTCGGCGCACGAGGGGACCGTGCCGGGCGCGGGCGGGTCGGGGAACACGTCCCGGTACTGCACCGCCGGGTAGCCGCAGCCCTCCGGCGGCGCGGCCCAGAACACCGACACCTGCGCGTCGAACCGCAGCACCGCGCCCCACACCAGCGGGATCCCGGCGAGCACGCACGCGTCGTTCACCAGGTACCGCGTCGGGAAGTTGTCGGTGCCGTCCACGACCACGTCGTAGCCCGCGACGACGTCCGCGACGGTGGCCGCCGTGAGCCGCACCCGGTGCTCGACCACCTCGACCAGGGGGTTCACCCGGCGGACCGTCTCCGCGGCGCTCGTCACCTTCGGGCGGCCGACGTCGGCGTCGCCGTGCACGACCTGGCGCTGCAGGTTCGAGGCGTCGACCACGTCGTCGTCGACCACGCCGATCGTCCCGACGCCGGCGGCGGCGAGGTACAGCAGGACCGGGGAGCCGAGCCCGCCGGCGCCGACGACGAGCACCCGCGCGTTGCGCAGCCGGCGCTGCCCGAGCTCGCCCACCTCCGGGATCAGGACGTGGCGGGAGAACCGGGCGCGCTCGGCGGGGCTGAGCGGCGGGCCGGGGTCGACGATCGGGGGGAGGGGCATCGCGGGTCCGGGGGTCGTGCGGTCGGGGTCTCCGACGCTACCCGCGCCCCGGGTGCCCCGCCGGGGGCGGACGTCCCGGTCCTAGACTCGCCGGACCGCCCGCCGGCCGGCGGAGCACCCGCCGAGCCCCCGGAGGAGCCGCATGAGCACCGACCCGCAGGACGCCCCCACGCTGCCCGAGGGGTGGCGGCTGATCCCGCCGGAGGCCCTCGGCACGCCGGGGATCGCGTTCGCCGCGGCGCACGAGGTCCCGGACGCGGGGTTCACCGCGAACGTCACCGTGGGCGTGCAGCGGTCGGCGGACCCGGGGCTGGTGCGCGCGCTCGGGGCGGAGGCGCTCCGGGCGATCGAGGCGACCGAGCAGGACGTCGCCGTGCACCGGCAGGAGGTGCGCGGGGAGTCGGCGGTCGCGCAGGAGGTGCACTTCACGACGACGGTCGACGGCGCCCCGGTGCCGATGACGCAGGTGCAGGAGTTCGTCGCGGTGCCCGCCGCGGACGGGGGACCGGCGACGGTGTGGACGGTGTCCGCGACCGCGACCCGGGCGCAGGCGGTCGCGCTCGCCGAGGGGCTGACGTCGCTGCTGGACGCGCTGCGCGCGGAGATCGCCGGCTCCTGACGCCGGGCGGGCCGTGCGCGCCGGAGCCCCGGTGACGCGGACGTCACCGGGGCTCCGGACGGGTCCCGCTGGGGGAGGTTCAGCGCTCGATCTCGCCGCGGATGAACTTCTCCACGAGCTCCCGGCCGTGCTGGTCCTCGTGCTGGACCGGCGGGGACTTCATGAAGTAGGTCGACGCCGACAGGATCGGGCCGCCGATGCCGCGGTCCTTCGCGATCTTCGCGGCGCGGACGGCGTCGATGATGATGCCGGCCGAGTTCGGGGAGTCCCAGACCTCGAGCTTGTACTCGAGGTTCAGGGGCACCTCGCCGAACGCGCGACCCTCGAGGCGCACGTACGCCCACTTGCGGTCGTCGAGCCAGGCGACGTAGTCCGACGGGCCGATGTGGACGTTGCGGTCGTCCTTCTTGCCGGCCAGCGGCCCGTCCTCGAGGTTCGAGGTCACGGCCTGCGTCTTCGAGATCTTCTTGGACTCCAGGCGCTCGCGCTCGAGCATGTTCTTGAAGTCCATGTTGCCGCCGACGTTCAGCTGGTACGTGCGGTCCAGGATGACGCCGCGGTCCTCGAACAGGCGGGCGAGCACGCGGTGCGTGATGGTCGCGCCGACCTGGGACTTGATGTCGTCGCCGACGATCGGGACGCCGGCGGCCTCGAACTTCGCGGCCCACTCGGGGTCGGACGCGATGAACACGGGCAGCGCGTTGACGAAGGCGACGCCCGCGTCGATGGCGGCCTGCGCGTAGAACTTGTCGGCCTCCTCGGAGCCCACCGGCAGGTAGGACACCAGGACGTCGACCTCCGCGTCCTTGAGCGCCTGGACGACGTCCACGGGCTCGGCGTCGGAGACCTCGATGGTCTGCGCGTAGTACTTGCCCACGCCGTCCAGGGTCGGGCCGCGCTGGACGGTCACGCCGAGCGGCGGGACGTCGGCGATCTTGATGGTGTTGTTCTCGGACGCGACGATCGCCTCGGAGAGGTCGAAGCCGACCTTCTTCGCGTCGACGTCGAACGCGAGGACGAACTCGAGGTCGGAGACGTGGTAGTCCCCGAACTGCACGTGCATGAGGCCCGGCACCTTGGTGCTCGGGTCGGCGTCGGCGTAGTACTGCACGCCCTGGACCAGCGACGAGGCGCAGTTGCCCACGCCCGCGATCGCCACGCGGATGGCGGTCATCCTCGCTCCTTCTGAGGGGGTTGTGCCGCGACGACGGAGTCATCCTCGACGCGAACGCGTGAGGCGTCGGCCGGCCGGCCGTCGCCTCGGGGACGGGCGCCGCGGTTGCTGCGCTCGTGGTCGATGAGGTCGTCGAGCCAGCGGACCTCGCGCTCGACCTGCTCGAGCCCGTGACGCTGGAGCTCGAGGGTGTACTCGTCCATGCGGACGCGGGTGCGGGACACGGAGTCCTTGATGAGCTCGAGGCGCTCCGTCATGCGGGTGCGCCGGCCCTCGAGGATCCGCAGCCGGGTCTCGGCGTCCGTCTGCCCGAAGAAGGCGAACCGGAAGCCGAAGTTCTCGTCCTCCCACGCGGCCGGGCCGGAGGAGGCCAGCACGTGCTGGAACTGCTCCTTGCCCTCGGCGGTGAGCTGGTAGACGATGCGGGCGCGCTTGCCGGACAGGCCGTGCGCGGGGGCGTCCTGCGGGTCGGAGCCGGTGATCCAGCCCCGGGCGACCAGCGCCTTGAGGCAGGGGTACAGCGAGCCGTACGACAGCGCGCGGAACGACCCGAGCAGCAGGTTGAGGCGCTTGCGCAGCTCGTACCCGTGCATCGGCGAGTCGTGCAGCAGGCCGAGGATCGCCGACTCGAGCACGTCCGAACGTCCGCGCACCGCCGCCTCCCTCCGCCTGGTTCACACCCGATGTATCGAACTGATACATCGGGGAGCGTAGGACGAACCGGGCATCCCGGCAAGGCCCCGCGTTCACCGGCGCGCCGCGGCCCGGTGCCCGGCGGTTCGCGCGGCGTTCAGCCGCCGCCCCGGCCCGCGCCCTGCGAGGATCCTCGTCGGGTCGGGAAGTCCTGCGGCGGGCCTCGTGGCGATCGCGTGAAAGTCCGCCGCTCCCGGGGGGTGACCTGCGGGTGCCGGCGACGGCCCGCGCATACTGGTCCGGGCCCGGCCGGCGCGCCGCCGCCGCCACCCGGTGCACCCGGCCCCCCGCAGTCCACAGGAAGGCAGTGCCTTGGCAGGCTCGAACCGACGGTCCACGACGAGCGCCCCGCGCGGCGGTGCGTCGCGGTCGGCGGCCTCCGGTCCCGGCGCCCCGGGCGGCCGGCGGCGGCTGGTCGACTACCCCCGGCGCGGCTACAGCGGGCTGCACCGCTGGCTGCCGTCGTGGCGGTTCGTGGTCGGCAGCATCCTGTCGTTCGTCTTCCTCTGCCTCGGCGTCGTCGTCGCGGCGTACGCCCTGACGGACGTGCCGTCGCCCGACGCGGTCGCGGAGGAGCAGGCGTCGGTCGTCTACTACGCCGACGGCACCACGGAGCTCGGGCGGTTCCCCGGCCCGAACCGCAACCTCGTGGACTACACCACCCTCCCCGAGTACGTCGGGCAGGCCGTGGTGTCCGCGGAGGACCGCACGTTCTTCGAGAACCAGGGCATCTCGATCACCGGCATGGGCCGCGCGCTGCTGAACAACCTGCGCGGCGGCTCCACCCAGGGCGGGTCGACGCTGACGCAGCAGTACGTCGAGCGGTACTACGTCGGGAAGACCACGACCTCCTACCTCGGCAAGGCCAAGGAGGCGCTGCTCGCGATCAAGATCGCGCAGACCGAGACCAAGGAGCAGATCCTCGGCCGGTACCTCAACACCATCTACTTCGGCCGGAACGCGTACGGCATCGACGCCGCCGCGCAGTCGTACTTCGGCAAGCCCGCCGCGGAGCTCGACGTCTCGCAGGCCGCGATGCTCGCCGGGCTGATCCCGTCCCCGAACAACTGGGACCCCGCCGTCAGCCCCGAGAAGGCGGAGCAGCGCTGGAACTACGTGCTCGACGGCATGGTCCGCGACGGGTACATCGCCCAGGCCGACCGCGACGCGCTCACCTTCCCGGTGGTGAACCCGTACGTCCGCAGCGACCGCCTCGGCGGCCCGAACGGCTACCTGCTGGAGTACGTGGCGCAGGAGCTCACGGCCACCGGCTCGATCACGGACGACGTGCTCAGCCGCGAGGGGCTGCGCATCACGACCACCATCGAGAAGCCCGTGCAGGACACCGCCGTCGGTTCCGTCGCGCAGATGCGGTCCGGCGAGCTGTCCGACGGCGCGACGCCGGACCCGGCGCTCAAGGTCGGCGTGGTGTCGATCGACCCGTCGAACGGCGGCATCGTGTCGATGTACGGCGGCGAGGACTTCCTCACCGACCAGATCAACCGCGCCACCCGCGGCCGCGTGCAGGGCGGGTCGACGTTCAAGCCGTTCACGCTGATCGCGGCGCTCGAGAACGGCATCCCGCTGACCGAGCGGTTCAACGGGCGCTCGCCGCAGGAGTTCCCGAACTGGAAGGTGAGCAACTTCGGCGGCCGGGACTTCGGTGACATCGACCTGGTCGACGCCACCGCGGACTCGGTGAACACGGTGTACGCGCAGCTGAACCTCGAGGTCGGTCCCGAGAAGACCGCCGAGGTCGCCGCGCGCGCCGGCATCACGACGCCCGTCAACAGCCAGCCGTCGAACGTGCTGGGCACCGACGACGTCAGCCCGCTCGACATGGCGTCCGCCTACGCGACCATCGCCGCCCAGGGCGTCTACCACAAGCCGTTCATGGTGTCCGAGGCGACCTACCCCGACGGCGACGTCGCGTACACCGGCGAGACCGCCCCGACGCAGGTGTTCGACGCCGGCGTCATGGCCGACACCACGTACGCCATGACCCAGGTCGTGCAGCGCGGCTCCGGCAAGACCTACATCAAGCCGCTCGGCCGCGAGATCGCCGGCAAGACCGGCACCTCGAACGAGAACAAGTCCGCGTGGTTCGTGGGCTTCACCCCGCACATCGTCTCGGCCGTCGCGCTGAGCCAGGTCGGCGAGAACGGCAAGGACCCGGTCCAGATCACCCCCTGGGGCCGGGGCGTCGACGAGGTGACCGGCGGGACCTGGCCGGCCCGGCTGTGGGCGCAGTACATGGAGCCCGTGTTCGGCCTCGAGAAGTACGCCGCGAAGACGTCGTTCCCGCCGCGCGCGGACGTGAACGCCGACCGCAAGCCGACGGCCGCGCCCACGACCCAGGCGCCCACGCCCACCGAGCAGCCGGCCGAGCCCGAGCAGCCCGCGACCGTGGCCGTGCCCGCCGTCGGCGCCGGCACGAAGATCGCGGACGCCCAGGCGGCCATCACCAACGCCGGCCTGACGGTCGGCGGGCAGCGGCAGGTCGCGAGCGACCAGCCCGCCGGGACCGTGCTCGGCACCGACCCCGGCAGCGGCGCGCAGGTGGCGCCCGGGTCCGCCGTGACCATCCTCGTGTCCGACGGCAGCCTCGCCGTGCAGCAGCCCCCCGCCAACCAGAACCCCGGCGCGGGCGCCGGGGGAGCGGGTGGCGGCGCGGGTGGCGGCTCGGGCGGCGG
>JAEWGQ010000275.1 GCA_023388235.1 Actinomycetes bacterium
ACGTCGGCCCGCCCGCCCGCGGCGAGGTCCCGGTACCGGGGCGGCAGCCAGGAGGCCGGCTCCGGCAGCACCACCGTCCCGGCGCGGCCGCGCGAGGTGACCAGGCCGACGGCCGCGAGCGCCTGCCACGCGCCCGAGACGGTGGCCGGGCTGACGCCGAGGTCCGCGGCCAGCCGGCGCACGGTGGGCAGGCGGTCGCCCGGTCGCAGCTCGCCGCTGCGCACCAGCCGCGACACGGCGGCGGCGATCCCGCGGGGGCTGCGGTCCTCCACGTGCTGGGCCACGTCCACGGGCGTCATCGTGCCGGGCGCGCCCGGGGCGGCCCGGCGCGGCGCGGCAGTGTTTACCGGCCCGACACGAGCGTTCTCGCGGCGGTAACGCCCAGAAACCGCGCAGAAATGTTCAACCCCCACAGTCACATTCCCAACGGGGCCGGTACCCGCCGCGGACGACGCGGCGGACCCCGGCCGGGACGAGCAGCGGAGGTTTCCCCATGGCAGTCGTGCGCGTCGCCTTCACCCAGGCCACCTGGACGGGCGACAAGGAGTCGATGATCCAGCTCCACGAGGACTGGACCCGCAAGGCGGCCGCCGAGGGCGCCCAGGTGATCGGCTTCCAGGAGCTGTTCTACGGCCCGTACTTCGGCATCACGCAGGACACGAAGTACTACGAGTACGCCGAGACGGTCCCGGGCCCGACCACCGAGCGGTTCAGCGCGCTGGCCGCCGAGCTCGGCATCGTGATCGTGCTGCCGATCTACGAGGAGGACCAGCCCGGCGTCCTGTACAACACGGCGGCGGTCATCGACGCCGACGGCACCCTGCTCGGGACCTACCGCAAGCACCACATCCCGCACCTGCCGAAGTTCTGGGAGAAGTTCTACTTCCGCCCCGGCAACCAGGGGTACCCGGTGTTCGAGACGGCGGCCGGGAAGATCGGCGTGAACATCTGCTACGACCGGCACTTCCCGGAGGGCTGGCGGGTGCTGGCGCTGAACGGCGCGGAGATCGTGTTCAACCCGAACGCCACCGCCCCGGGCATCTCGAACAGGCTCTGGGAGGTCGAGCAGCCCGCCGCGGCCATCGCGAACGGGTACTACGTGATCGCGAACAACCGGGTCGGGCTCGAGGACAACGAGTACGGCGACGAGGCGGTGAGCTTCTACGGCTCGTCCTACGCGGTGGGCCCGGACGGCAGCTACGTCGGCGAGGTCGGCTCCTCCTCGGAGAACCAGCTGCTGATCCGCGACCTCGACCTGGACGTGATCCGGACGACCCGCGAGCGCTGGCAGTTCTTCCGCGACCGCCGGCCGGACGCCTACGGCCCGATCGTGGCGCCCTGACCGGCCGGGGAGGACGAGGCATGAAGACCCTCATCAGGAACGGCACCGTCGTCAACGCCACCGGGCGCGGCGCCGCGGACGTGCTGATCGACGGCGGGACGATCGTCGCGCTGCTGCAGCCCGGCTCCACGGCCCTGGGCGTCGACCTGACCGCGACGGTCGACCGCGTGATCGACGCGACCGGCAAGTACGTGATCCCCGGCGGGATCGACGCGCACACCCACATGGAGATGCCGTTCGGCGGCACGTTCGCCTCGGACACCTTCGCCACCGGCACCACGGCGGCGGCCTGGGGCGGGACCACCACGATCGTCGACTTCGTGGTGCAGTACCCGCACGAGAACCCGGTCGACCAGTACGCGCTGTGGCACGAGAAGGCCGCCGGCAGCTGCGCCGTGGACTACGCGTTCCACCAGATCCTGTCCGACGTGCAGGACTCCTCCCTGCACGCGATGGACGAGCTGATCGCCGAGGGCGTCACCAGCTTCAAGCTGTTCATGGCGTACAAGGGCGTGTTCCTGTCGGACGACGGCCAGATCGTGCGGGCCATGCAGAAGGCGTCCGACAACGGCGCGCTGATCATGATGCACGCCGAGAACGGGTCGGTCATCGACACCCTCGTGCAGCAGCACGTCGCCCGCGGTGAGACCACGCCGTACTACCACGGCGTCTCCCGGCCGTGGCAGGCCGAGGAGGAGGCGACGCACCGGGCGATCATGCTCGCCGACCTCACCGGGGCGCCGC
This sequence comes from Actinomycetes bacterium, assembly GCA_023388235.1. Classification (GTDB taxonomy): domain Bacteria; phylum Actinomycetota; class Actinomycetes; order Actinomycetales; family Cellulomonadaceae; genus Cellulomonas. The sequence continues at coordinate 2,087 of JAEWGQ010000275.1, forward strand.
TGTACGTCGTGCACGTGTCCGCCAAGCAGGCCGCCGAGCAGATCGCGCAGGCCCGCGACCGCGGCCAGAACGTGTTCGGCGAGACCTGCCCGCAGTACCTGTACCTGTCGCTCGAGGACCACCTCGGCGCGACCAGCGAGCAGTGGGGGGACTTCGAGGGCGCCAAGTACGTGTGCTCGACCCCGCTGCGCTCGAAGCACGAGGGCCACCAGCACCAGATGTGGAACGCGCTGCGCACCAACGACCTGCAGCTCGTGTCCACCGACCACTGCCCGTTCTGCATGAAGGACCAGAAGGAGATGGGCCGCGGGGACTTCTCGAGGATCCCCAACGGCATCGGCTCCGTCGAGCACCGGATGGACCTGCTGTACCAGGGCGTGGTCACCGGCGAGATCTCGCTGGAGCGCTGGGTGGAGATCTGCTGCACCACCCCCGCGCGCATGTTCGGCATGTACGGGCGCAAGGGCGTGCTCGCGCCCGGCGCGGACGCCGACGTCGTGGTCTACGACCCCGCCGGCCACACGTCGATCGGCGTCGGGAAGACCCACCACATGGCCATGGACTACTCCGCCTGGGAGGGCTTCGAGGTCGACGGGCACGTCGACACGGTGCTGTCCCGCGGCGAGGTCGTGGTGGACGGCGGGGCGTTCCTCGGCCGGGCCGGCCACGGGCAGTACGTCAAGCGCGGCCTGTCGCAGTACCTGATCTGACGTCCCCGACCCGAGAAGGAGGTACGCCCATGGACTTCGGCGTCGTCCTGCAGAACGACCCGCCCGCGTCCCGGGTGGTCGACCTGGCCCGCCAGGCGGAGACCCACGGGTTCGACTACGTCTGGACGTTCGACTCGCACCTGCTGTGGCAGGAGCCGTTCGTCGTGTTCTCGCAGATCCTCGCGGCGACCCGCAAGGTGGTCGTCGGCCCGATGGTGACCAACCCGGCCACCCGGGACTGGACCGTGCTGGCGTCGTCGTTCGCCACGCTGAACGAGATGTACGGCAACCGCACCGTCTGCGGGATCGGCCGCGGCGACTCGGCGGTCCGCACCCTGGCGGGCAAGCCGTCCAACCTGGCGACGCTGCGCGAGTCGATCCACGTCATCCGGGAGCTCGCGAACTCCCGGGCGGTCGAGCACAACGGCCGCACGGTCCAGTTCCCGTGGTCCCGCGGCTCGGCGCTCGAGGTGTGGGTCGCCGCCTACGGCCCGCTCGCGCTCAAGCTCACCGGCGAGGTCGGCGACGGGTTCATCCTGCAGTGCGCCGACCCCGACGTGGCCTCGTGGATGATCCGGACCGTCCGGGACGCCGCCGAGGCCGCCGGGCGGGACCCCGACGCGATCCGGTTCTGCGTCGCCGCCCCGATGTACGTCGGCGACGGCGACTCCCCGGCGGCCCGGGCGCACATGCGCGAGCAGTGCCGGTGGTTCGGCGGCATGGTCGGCAACCACGTCGCGGACATCGTCGCCAAGTACGGGCAGGGCTCGTCCGTGCCGAAGGCGCTGACCGACTACATCGAGGGCCGGCAGGGGTACGACTACAACGAGCACGGGCGCGCCGGGAACTCGCACACCCGGTTCGTGCCGGACGAGATCGTCGAGCGGTTCTGCCTGCTGGGCAGCCCGCGGGAGCACGTCGAGAAGCTGCAGGCGCTGCGCGAGCTCGGCGTCACGCAGTTCGCCGGCTACCTGCAGCACGACAACAAGGACGAGACCCTGCGGATGTACGGCGAGCGCGTCATCCCCGCGATGGCCGAGCACGTGGTGGCGACGGCATGACCGCCGTGGAGGCCGTCGCCGCCCCGGCGCGGGCCCGCCGGGCGCGCCGCCCGCTGCCGGCCGCGGTCCGGGCGCTGCGCCCCGCCGCCCTCGGGGTGGTCGCGGTGCTGCTGCTCGCCGCGCTGTGGGAGGTGGTCAAGGCGGTCGTCCCCGACCGGGGGTGGAGCGTGGGGGAGCGGCTGGTGCTGCCGCGCACCAGCGACCTGGCCATGCCGCACGTGTCGGCGGTGCTCGCCCGGCTCGGCGAGCCGCTCACCGCGCAGCCCGGGGCGGACCCGCTGTGGCTGGCCGTGCTGCGGGCCGGCGGGACCAGCCTGCGGATCGCCGCCGTCTCGTGGGTGGTGGGCGTGGTCGTCGGGTTCGCGCTCGCGCTGCTGATGACCCGGTTCCGCCTGGCGCGGTCCGCGGTCCTGCCGCTGGTCGTGCTCAGCCAGACCGTCCCGCTGATCGCGCTGGCCCCGCTGGTGAAGGGCTGGGGCGCGAAGCTCGAGCTCGGGTTCACCTGGGAGCCGTGGATGTCGGTCGCGGTGATCGCCTCGTACCTCGCCTTCTTCCCGGTGGCGGTGGGCGCCCTGCGCGGCCTGACGTCCCCGGACACCCTGCACCGCGAGCTGTTCGCGGCCTACGCCGCCGGCTGGACCCAGACCCTGGTCCGCCTGCGGCTGCCCGCGAGCGTGCCGCACCTGCTGCCCGCCCTCCGCCTGGCCGCCACGAGCGCGGTGCTCGGCGTCGTCGTCGCGGAGGTCTCGACCGGGATGCCCGGAGGTATCGGACGCATGATCCTCGAGTTCGCCAACTTCGCCAGCAGCGACCCCGCCAAGCCGTGGGCGCCGATCCTCGGCGCCGTGCTGCTCGGCCTCGTCGCCTCCGGCGCCGTCGCGCTGCTGGGCACCGGCCTGCGCCGGTTCCGCCGGGCGGAGGTGGCCGCGTGACCGCCGCCGACCTCGCCCCCGCGGCGGCCCCCGTGGCCCCCGCTCCCGCCGTCGTGGTCTCCGGCGTCTCGCGGGTGTTCCCCGCCGGCGGCGGCCGGGCCGTGACCGCCCTCGAGCACGTCGACCTCACGGTCGGCGCGGGGGAGTTCGTCTCGCTGATCGGGCCGTCGGGCTGCGGCAAGTCCACCCTGCTGCGGCTGGTCGCGGACCTCGACCGGCCGACCTCCGGCACGGTCACGGTCTTCGGCCGCCCGGCCGAGCAGGCGCGCCTCGGCCACGACTACGGCATCGCGTTCCAGCAGGCCGGGCTGCTCCCGTGGCGCACCGTGCGCGCGAACATCGAGCTGCCGCTGTCCCTGCACGGAGCGGGCCGGGCGGCACGCCGGGAGCGCGCCGACGAGATGCTGGCGCTCGTCGGGCTCACGGAGTTCGCGGACCACTTCCCGGACCAGCTCTCCGGCGGCATGCAGCAGCGCGTCGCCATCGCCCGGGCGCTCGCGGAGCGGCCCAGCCTGCTGCTGATGGACGAGCCGTTCGGGGCGCTCGACGAGATGACCCGCGAGCGGCTGCAGTCCGAGCTCGTGCGGATCTGCGCCGAGACCCGCGCCGCGGTCGTCTTCGTCACGCACTCGATCCCCGAGGCCGTGTTCCTGTCCGACCGCGTCGTGGTGATGTCCGCCCGGCCCGGCCGGATCGCGGGCGTCGTGGACGTGCGCCTGGGCCGGTCCGGCGACCGCTCGGACGACCTGCGCGAGGACGAGGCGTACTTCGCCGCCGTCACCGCGGTGCGCGAGGCGCTGCACGGCGGCGCCGCGGCCGTCCCGAGCCGCGGGGTGGAGACCCGGTGAGCGGCGGCCCGACCCGCGCGCTGCACCGCGCGGCGCCCGTGCTGCTCGCGGTCGCGCTGCTCGCCGCCTGGCAGGCGGTGGTCGTGATCGGCGACGTGCCGGCGTTCCTGCTGCCGAGCCCGGCGGCCATCGCCGGCGAGCTCGTCGACCTGCTGCCCACCGTCGCGTCCGCGGCCCTCGTCACCGGCACCAACGCGCTCGTCGGCCTCGTGCTCGGCGCGGTGCTCGCGGTCGCCGCGGCGGTCCTGGCCTCGGCCGCCCGCACCGCGGACGCGCTGCTGAACCCGGTGGTCGCCGGCCTGGCCGTCGTGCCGGTCGTGGCGCTCGCCCCGGTGCTGTACACGATGTACGGCGCCGCCGTGGAGACCGGGCGGCAGATCGTCGTGGCCGTTGCCGTCGCGGTCCCCGTGTTCGTGAACACCCTGCGGGGCCTGCGGCAGGTGCGCCCCGTGCACCGCGACCTCATGCGCGCGTACGCGGCGACCCCGCGGCAGGCGGTCCGCGCGGTGACCGTCCCCACGGCCCTGCCGCACCTGTTCACCGGCCTGCGCCTCGCGTCGTCGCTCGCGGTGATCTCCGCGATCGTCGCCGAGTACTTCGGCGGGCCGCGCAGCGGGATCGGGTCGTTCATCACGACGGCCGCGGCCGGGTCGAACTACGCCCGCGCCTGGGCGTTCGTGCTCGGCGGCGTCGTCGTCGGGCTCGTGTTCTACGGGGTCACCCTCGCCGTCGAGCGGCGGGGGAGCCGCGGGGTGCGCGCCGGCTGACGCCGCCCACCCCCAGCACGTCCCGCGGCCGGGGGCCCGCGGACGACCCGGCTGCCGACGGCGCCAGGCGGGCAGACAGCACGCAGGTCACCAGGCACGACGGAAGGGGACGACATGACGAACACCACCAGGCGGGGCCGGTGGGGCGCCGGGGCGCTCGCGGTCGCGGCGGCGCTCGCGCTCACCGCGTGCGGGGGCGGCTCGGACGACGACGCCGGCGGCGGCGACGCCCCGTCCAGCGGCTCCGGGGGCCTCACCCCCGTCAAGCTGCAGCTCCAGTGGCTCACCCAGGCGCAGTTCTCCGGGTACTACGCCGCGCTGGACCAGGGGTACTACGAGGACGAGGGCCTGGACGTCGAGATCCTCCCGACCGGCGGGGACGTCGTGCCGCAGGACGCCCTCGCGAACGGCGAGGTCGACTACGCCGTCGCCTGGGTGCCGAAGGTGCTCGGGTCCATCGAGCAGGGCGCGGACATCACGGACGTCGCGCAGATCTTCGAGCGGTCCGCCACCCTGCAGGTCGCGTTCGCCGACTCCGGGATCGAGTCCGTCGCGGACCTGGCGGGCAAGACGATCGGGTCCTGGGGGTACGGCAACGAGTGGGAGCTGTTCGCCGGGCTGAACAAGGCCGGCGTGACGGACGTCGAGGTCGTGCAGCAGGCGTTCGACATGAACGCGTTCCTGGCGGGCGACATCGACGCGGCCCAGGCCATGACGTACAACGAGTACGCCCAGCTGCTCGAGACCGAGAACCCCGAGACCGGGGAGCTCTACCAGCCCGAGGACTTCACGGTCATCGACTGGAACGACGAGGGCACCGCGATGCTCCAGGACGCGATCTGGGCGGACGCCGGGCGCCTCGCCGACGACCCCGCGTACGCGGAGACGACCGTCGCGTTCCTCAAGGCCACGCTCAAGGGCTGGATGTTCGCGCGGGACAACCCGCAGGAGGCGGCCGACATCGTCACCGCCGCCGGGTCGACCCTCGGCACCAGCCACCAGCTCTGGATGACCAACGAGGTGAACAAGCTGATCTGGCCGTCCACCACCGGCGGCATCGGCCTGGTCGACGAGGCGGCCTGGGACGCGACCGTCGCGATGGCCAAGCAGACCTCCAACGAGACCGGCGCGACGATCATCACCGCCGACCCGCCGGCCACGGCCTACACCAACGAGTACGTGCAGCAGGCGCTGGACGAGCTCGCCGCCGAGGGCGCCGACATCGAGGGCGCCGGGTTCGCGCCGCTCGACGTGACGCTCAACCCCGGCGGCAACTGACGGCCAGGGCGGGGCGGCGCCCACCGCGCCGCCCCGCCCTGCCCACCCCGACCACGGAAGGCCCGCACCCATGACCGCACTCGACGCCGACGGCCGGCTCGCCCTCGAGCTGGACCGCGCGCACGTCTTCCACTCCTGGTCCGCCCAGGGCGCGCTCGCGCCCCTGGTCGTCGCCGGCGCCGCCGGCTGCGAGGTGCACCTGGCCGACGGGCGCACGCTGCTGGACTTCAGCAGCCAGCTCGTCAACACCAACATCGGCCACCAGCACCCGCGGGTCACCGCGGCGATCGCCGCCCAGGCGTCCGTGCTCGCGACCGTGGCGCCCTCGCACGCCGTGCTGCCCCGCGGCCGCGCCGCCCAGGCGATCCTGCGGCACGCCCCGGACGGGTTCTCCAAGGTCTTCTTCACCAACGGCGGCGCGGACGCCAACGAGAACGCCATCCGCATGGCCCGCCTGGTCACCGGCCGGGACAAGGTCGTGTCCGCGTACCGCTCGTACCACGGGAACACCGGCGCAGCCGTCGTCGCGACCGGCGACTGGCGCCGCGTGCCGAACGAGTACGCGCGCGGCCACGTGCACGTCTTCGGGCCGTACCCGTACCGGTCCGAGTTCTGGGCCACCACCCCGGAGCAGGAGACCGAGCGGGCGCTGCACCACCTGGAGCGCGTCGTCGTCTCCGAGGGCGCGTCCTCCGTCGCCGCCATCCTGCTGGAGACCGTGCCCGGCACCGCGGGCGTGCTCGTGCCCCCGCCCGGCTACCTGGCGGGCGTGCGGGAGATCGCCGACCGGTACGGCATCCTCCTGGTGCTCGACGAGGTCATGGCCGGGTTCGGCCGCACCGGGACGTGGTTCGCGCTCGAGCAGCACGACGTGGTGCCCGACCTCGTGACGTTCGCCAAGGGGGTCAACTCCGGCTACGTGCCCGCCGGCGGGGTCCTCGTGTCCGACCCCGTCGCGCGCGCCTTCGACGACCGGGTGTTCCCCGGCGGGCTTACCTACTCCGGGCACCCGCTCGCCATGGCCGCGGTCGTCGCGACCATCGAGGCCATGGAGGACGAGCAGGTGGTCGAGAACGCCGCGCGCGTCGGCGCCGACGTGCTCGGCCCGGGCCTGCACGCGCTCGCGGCCGCCCACCCCTGCGTCGGCGAGGTGCGGGGGACCGGCGTGTTCTGGGCCGTCGAGCTCGTCACCGACCGCGGCACCCGCGAGCCCGTGGGCGCCGCCGCGATGGGCGCGCTCCGGTCGGGGCTGCTGGACCGCGGCCTGCTGCCGTTCGTGCAGGACAACCGCATCCACGTGGTGCCGCCGTGCACCGTGTCCGACGCGCAGGTGCGCACGGCGCTCGCGGCGTACGACGCGGTGCTCACGGAGCTCGACGCCACGCTCTGACCCGCGCGCCGGTCATGCCCCGGCCGTCCGGCTCCCGCCCGCTCCCGGCCCGATACCCTCGCCGGGAGACCGCCCCAGGAAGGACCCCGCATGTCCAGCACGCCCGCCACGCCCACCCCCCGCGCCGTCGTCACCGGCGCCTCCAGCGGCATCGGCGCGGCCACCGTCCGCCGCCTGCGCGCCGAGGGCTGGGACGTCGTCGCCGTCGCCCGCCGCGCCGACCGGCTCGCCGCGCTCGCGCAGGAGACGGGCGCCGAGGCCTTCGCCGCCGACGTCACCGACGACGCCGACGTCGCGCGGCTCGCCGAGCACGTCCGGGCGACCGGCGGGCTCACCTCGCTCGTCAACAACGCCGGCGGCGCCCTCGGCCTGGACCCGGTGGCGGACGCCGACGTCGACGGGTGGCGGCGGATGTACGAGCTGAACGTGCTCGGCACGCTGCGGGTGACGAAGGCCCTGCTGCCGCTGCTCACCGCGAGCGGCCGCGGCGACGTCCTGGTGGTCACCTCCACCGCCGCGATCGGCCCCTACGAGGGCGGCGCGGGCTACACCGGCGTCAAGCACGCCGAGCGCATGCTCGCCACCACGCTGCGGCTCGAGCTCATCGGGCAGCCGGTGCGCGTGATCGACGTCGCCCCGGGCGCCGTCGCCACCGAGGAGTTCTCCCTCGTGCGGTTCGGCGGGGACGCCGAGCGGGCGGCCAAGGTCTACGAGGGCTACCAGCCGCTCGTCGCGGAGGACGTCGCCGACGTCATCGCGTTCGCGCTCACGCGCCCGCACCACGTCAACATCGACACCCTCGTGGTCCGGCCGCGGGCGCAGGTCTCGAACACGCAGACCGCGCGGGACGCCTGACGCCACGACGCCGGTGCCCGGAGGTCCCGGGCATCGGCGTCGTGACGGTGCGGTGCGGTGCGCCGCGGGGTGCGGTGCGCCGCGGCGTCAGGCTCCCGCGCTGACCGCGCCCTCGAGCTGGTCGGCCTTGCGGATGTGCCGGGTGACCCACGGGGACAGCGCCAGCAGGCCGGCCGCGAACAGCAGCGCCACCGCGCCGATGCCGCCGAAGTACGCCGTGTCCGAGGTGCCCTCGGTGGCCTTGATGAGCTGCGCCGTGATGGCCTGGCCCGCCGCGGGGGCGAGGAACCAGACCGCCATCGCCTGGTTCCGGAACGCCCGCGGCGCGAGCAGGGTCGTCGCCGCCAGCCCCACGGGGGACAGGCACAGCTCGCCGAGCGTCTGCACCACGTAGACCACGACCAGCACCCACGCCGGGGCCTTGCCGTCGCCCGTCATCGCCGACGCCGCGGACATGCCGAGGAACGACAGCGCCGCCAGGCCCAGGCCCATCGCGAACTTCGTCGCGGTCGGCGGGCGGTCGTGCGTCTTCGACCAGATCCACGCGAACACCGGCGCGAGCAGGATGATCGACAGCGGGTTCACCGACTGGAAGAACTCCGGGCTGATCGTCACGCCGAAGAACGACAGCTCGGTGCGGTTCTGCGCGAACGCGGCCAGCGTGGTCGCCGCCTGCTCGAAGATCATCCAGAACAGCATCGCCGCGACGAACAGCGGGATGTACGCGATCACCCGGGGGCGCTCGGCGTCGGTGACCTTGGGGGAGCGGTACATCGCCACGAACATCGCGATCGGCGCCAGGAACGCCAGGTACGACATCGTGTCGATGAACGTGTCGAGGTTGAACCCGCCGGACACCAGCGACGCGACCGCCGCGACGACGACGACGCCCAGCAGCAGCACCAGGAACCCGCGCACCAGGCCGGCGCGCTCCGCGGCGCGGACCGGGTTCGGCGCGGCACCACCGGCGCGGCCCAGGAACCGGCCGCCCGCGACGAAGAACACCAGCGCGAACGCCATGCCGACCGCGGCGACCAGGAACCCGGCGTGGTAGCCGCCCCAGGCGCGCGCCGCCCCGACGAGGAACGGGGCGACGAACGAGCCCGTGTTGATCCCCATGTAGAAGATCGAGAAGCCGGAGTCGCGCCGCGAGTCGTCGCGGGCGTACAGGTCGCCGACCATGCTCGACACGTTCGGCTTCAGCAGGCCGGTGCCCAGCGCCACCAGCGCGATGCCGATGTACGACGTCGTCGGCGACGGCACCGCGAGCAGCACGTGCCCGGAGGCGATGACCACGCCGCCGATGAGGGTCGCGCGGCGGGCGCCGACCAGCCGGTCCGCGACCCAGCCGCCGACCACCGACAGCAGGTACACGCTCGTGCCGTAGATCGACACCAGCGCCAGGCCGGTGCGCTCGGCGATGCCGAGACCGCCGTTCGCGACCGTGTCCGTCAGGTAGTACAGCAGGATGGCGCGCATCCCGTAGTAGCTGAACCGCTCCCACAGCTCCGTGGTGAACAGCGTCATGAGGCCGCGCGGGTGCCCGAAGAAGGCACGGTCGCCGGCGATGGCCCCTGCCGGCGGCAGGCCGGGCTCGGCGGCGCGCTCCGGGGCGCTCATCGCGCGGTCCCCGGCGGGCACGGGCGGCACGCGCGCTCCGGGCGCCGTGCGGGGGTTCGGGGGGTTGTCATGAGGTTCTCCTGCACTCGTCTGGCCGAGCGCACGCCCGTGACCCGGAGGGGTCCCAGGGCTCGCGCGTGCGGCGGGACCCGCCCCCCAGGATGTGACCCGCGACCGCGGGGGTGCAAGACGAAGGTCCCACGGCCGGGGCCCTGGGCGCACCCGGGGTGCGGGCTGAGTGGCGCGCACGACACCGCTGAGCAGGGACTGCGTGCGCGGGGCCGCGCGTACGCCGGGGTCGCGCGGGGCGCCGGAGCCGCCCCCACGGCCCGGGGATGCAGAAGACCCCCGCCAGCGGTGCTGACGGGGGTCGGGTGCTCCCTCGACTGGACTCGAACCAGTAACCGTCCGGTTACACCCCTTCGCCGGTCACGAGACTGGCGGACCGCCGCGTGCGCCGCTCTGCCGCACCGCTCGCTGGGGAGCGTGCAGCATGAGCCGACTCAACGTCGAGGCGACGTTCTGCGACTTCTGCGGCTACGGCGGCCTCTGGGCGCGACCGGAGGACTTCCACTCCGTCGCCCTCGGTGACGCCCACCTCTGCCGGTGGTGCTGCACGCCGGCACACGGTCCGGGCGCGCAGATCGAGTCGGGAGCACACCTGGTGACCTTCGGGGACGACACCTGGTCGTGCTCCTGCGGCGAGGAGTACCGCTGGCCGTGGCTCACCCCCGGTCGCGTGCTCAACGCCCTGCCGAGCGTCGTCACGGCGACGGCGACGCGTCACGTCCAGCGGAGCGGACTGTGAGCGCGGCCTTGATGCTCGCCTTGGCGCTGTTCGTGCCGGGGCCGAACGACCCGGTGTGCGAGTCGTGGCAGACCGTCGAGGTCGATCACTGCGTGCAGGGGCAGCTTCCCGAAGAGACGATCGGCCGGCAGATGGATGAGCCGGCGCCCGCCCCGACCGAGCCCCCGGATCCCGGATTCCGGAATCCGGGTTCGCCGCGGCTCGCGCACACGGGCGTGGTGGAGCAGCGCTACATCCAGGGCGCAGGCGTGCTGATCGTGTCGGGCGCGATCTTGCGGCTCACCGCGAGCCGTCGCGCGCGTCGCTAGAGGCCAACGTCCCCGTGACCAGCGCACATGCGGTCGATCTGTCCCTCGTCCCCACCACTGACGAGAAGGGCACCCGCGTGTCTTGGTCCGACGCCGTAGCCGCGTACACCACTGCGCTCCGGCAGGCCGGCCGTTCCCCGGGCACCGTCCGGCTGCATCGGCACTACCTGCACCACACGGCCGCACGGGTGCGTCGCCCGTGGTCGGCGACCACGCAGCAGCTCGCCGCGGCGCTCGACGTCCCGCACTGGTCTCCGGAGACGCGCAAGAGTGCGCGAGGGGTGCTGGTCGGCTTCTACCGCTGGGCGGTGCTCGTGGGCTACGTCGACCACAACCCGGCGGATCGACTGCTGACCGTCACAGTGCCCGCGGGCCGACCGCGCCCGACCCCGGAGTCGGTCCTCGTGCGAGCCCTGGCACTCAGTGACGACCGGACCCGGCTCATGCTGCAGCTCGCCGCGTACGAGGGCCTGCGCTGCGCCGAGATCGCGTGCGTGCACACGCGCAACCTGGTGGGCTCGACGCTCTACGTGACCGGCAAGGGCGGCAAGACGCGCACCGTGCCGGTACTGCGAGACGACCTGGGCTACGCGATCCGGCGCGCCGACGGCTGGCTGTTCCCGGGGCGCACCAGCGGCCACCTGGCTCCCGGCACGGTGACGCGACTGCTGTCGGAGACGCTGCCGGATGGCTGGACCGGCCACACGCTGCGCCACCGGTTCGCGACCCGCGCCTACGCCGGCACCAGGGACCTGCGGGCGGTCGGCGAACTGCTCGGCCACTCGAAGATGGACACGACCGTGCGGTACGTGCAGCTCCCCGACGATGCGCTGCGGGCCGCGGTGGCCGCGGCCGCGGCCTGACGTCTTAGTCCGGGTCCGAGCCGAGCAGGATCGCCGAGACGCGGGCGATCGAGACCCCGGCGGCGCGGGCGACCTGCCGCTGGCTCATGCCCTGGTCGACGGCGGCGACCACGAGCTGGTTGCGCACTTCGAGCTCGGCGAGGTGCTTGTCCCGGGCGGAGGCGACAGCGACGGCCGCGGCTTCCAGGCGGGGTTTCATGTCGGTGAGCACGGTCGTAGCCAAGGCTGACCTGTTCCTTCGTGGTGAACACGCGTGCGCCGTCCACTTCCGTGGACACCCGACCCCGGACGAAGAATCTACCGCTGTGAGCACCCCCAAGAAGTCGGTGCGCGTGCGGGGCACGTGCGCGGCCGGCCACACCACCGAAGCACGATCGGCGCCGGGCCGGCTGACGTGGGAGGGCACCTGCACGACCGACGGGTGCGAGTTGCCGGTCAAGGGTCGGCGCATCCCGGCCGATGTTCCGCCCGCGCCCACCACGCCGCCGGCACCCGCCGACGACGCCGATGACCCGTACCGCGTCCGAGAGGTCAAGTCCTATGGCACCCCGAAGCAGCGTCCCGCCCGTCGACAGCCTGAACAGCTCGCGCCCGAGCGGGGGCCTGCTGTTCCAGCAGCCGGAGCCAGTGACGAGCGACCTGCCGAGCCCGAGCGACCCGCCGAGCCCGAGCGACCTGCCGGACGCCTCACCTTCCGGCAGCGAGCCGCTGCACGACGAGCTGGACGACCCGAGCGGGGACGACCGGACTTCCTCGCGGGGATCCTCGACTAGCCGGCCCGCGGCGCTGTCGAAGCGCACCCTGCGTGAGGCGGTGCGCCGCGGCGTGCTGATGGCCGGCACGGTCGCGCACTCGGTCCTGGCCCGTCAGCCCGCCGAGCAGGCCGTGGGGCTGTACCTGGCCGACGACGACGACGCGAAGGCGATCGGCGACCCGCTCGCGGACATCGCGCACCGCCGCGGCGGGATCGGCGCGGCCGGCAACCCCGACGTGGCCGACGCGATCGCCGCGCTCATCGGCCTGGCGCTGTACGGCGCGAAGCAGTTCGCCCGGTTCGCCGAGGCCCGCGCCTACCAGCACGACGCGGCCGCGCGGGGCGCCGAGGACGAGCCGGCGCCGGCCGACGGCGGGCAGCCGGCCACCACGGGGGCGTGAGCGTGGCACCCACGCGCACGCCGGTCGGCGGCCCGGAGCCCACCGAGGACGTCGACCTCGACGACGGTTTCCCCGTCGTGATCGACCCCACGCGTCCGCTCATCGTGTCCGCGTGGGGCCGCAAGCGGTCGGGCAAGAGCGTGTTCAACCGGCGCCTGTACCAGTCGTGGCCGTTCGACAAGGTGTGCATCGACGTCAACGGTGACGCGGAGCCCGGGGCGGACGCCGAGCGGATCACGACCCCGCTGCCGGCGAAGTTCCCCGACCCGCCGGCCGGCCTGGTCGGGTCGCCGCGGCCGCGGGCGCGCAACCTGCACTTCCGCGCGGACCCCGGCTCGGACACCTACGACGACGACCTGGACCGGGCGGTGGGGCTCGCGCTGTTCCCCCAGAACCGCCCGACGCTCGTGTGGGCCGGGGAGGTGGGCGAGTTCATGCCGACCGCGCAGGCCACGCGCCCGCACATGCGCCGCCTGCTCCAGCAGAACCGGCACTACGGCGCATCCGCGCTGTTCGACGGGCCCCGGCCGGTGCACGTCAACCCGCTAGTCCTCGCGCAGTCGGACCTCGTGGCGATCTTCCCGCTACCCAACCCCGACGACCGGGAGCGGATCGCGAAGACCGTCGGCTACCCGGCCGACCGGTTCCACGCCGAGTGCCAGGAGACGTGGCGGCGCGGACCGCACTGGTTCCTGCTGTGGGTCGCCGAGGCCAACCAGCTCTACCGCTGCCCGCCGCTCCCCCTCGACTGACATGTGGCCACCTCGAGCAACTGTAGACTTACCTCTACAGTTGCTCGAGGGGCGGAGGTGTCATGGCGGAGCGCCGGCGGATCGAGGTCGAGCGGTGGAGCGGCCGAACCCAGGTCGCCGAGCGCGGGACCTGGCCGCCCCGGGAGCCGGACGCGTACTCGCAGCTGCGCCGGCTCGCCGCCGAGCGCGCGCAGCTCGACGCCCGCATCCGGGTCAGTGTGCAGGAGCTGCGCCAGGCGGGCGCGTCCTGGACCGTCGTCGGCGAGGCGCTGGGCGTGACGCGTTCGGCGGCGCAGAAGCGCTACGGCGCCGACGAGCTGCCGCTGAGCTGAGCGGCTCAGCCGGGGTAGCCGAGCATCCGCACGAGCGCCCAGAAGGGCACCGGGTCGAGCTGCTGGCAGTCCTTGACCTCGACGCGGGCGCGCACGCCGAGGTTGGTCATGGTGTCGTAGGCCGCGGCGGTGACGGCGCCGACCGTGCCGTCCGGGCGGACGATCACGACCTCGCCGGTCTTGGCGCGCAGGATGTTGCAGCGGTCCCACAGGTCCATCTTCATCAGCTCCAGTACATCGGTGGGGGTCAGGGGCGCGGGTGGCGCCGACGGGGCGGGCTCGCCGGCGTGACGGTCCAGCGCGGGCCGGTAGGCCACGTGCCAGCGCTCGGTGGGGTCGGTGAACACGAACCCGTAGTCGGGGTGGGCGCGCATCCAGGCGATCGCGGGGTCCTGCAGGTCCAGGGCGTTGCCCGTGACGTGCTCGGAGTCCTTGACCTGGGCGACGAACGTCGGCTTCGTCGCTCGGCGCCCGGCCCTGAAGTCGGCGAGCTCGACGTCGTACTCGGCGCGCATGGCCGCCTGGCGGGCGGGGTCGCGGAACGAAGAGGTGATGGCCAGCGGGCAGCCGGCGGCCCGGGCCCGCAGGAACGAGGCGGCGGGGGCGGGCGCGAGCTGGTGGCCGGCGCCGATCGAGACGAGCTGCACGGGTGCTCCCAGGTTCACAGGACGGGCAGCGCCGCGAGCATCACTCGCTGCACGGGCGCCGCGCCGGCGGTCCAGTTGTTGGTCATCGCGGTCAGCTCGACGCTGACCCCGCCGGGCGGTGCGGCCACCAGGGCGGCGACCAGCCACGGCGCGGAGCCGTTCGACTGGCCGTTGTAGACCTGGGACTCGTCCAGCACGTCAGAGCCCTCACGCAGCCGCACGATGTAGCGGGGGGCGCCGGCGACCGACCAGTCCGCGAAGCCCTTGCCGATCAGGAGCCAGCGGCCCGGGTCGAGGTCGACGTGGCACAGCGGGAACTCCGTGCCCCCGGTCTGGGCGCCGGCGAGGGTGACCAGGCGCGGGGCGCGGCTGATCTCGGCGCCAGCGACGTACACGTGATCGGCGGCCAGAACGATGCGCGAGCGCCAGTCGCCTTCGGCGTCCGGGGCGCTGGTCAGGGAGATCTCGGGCGGTCCGGTCAGGGGCGCCACGACCGGGCTGACGCCGCCTCGGATCGTCAGCTCCTGGTCTCCGGCCACACCGGTGGAGGTCAGGGCCTGCACAGTGGCGGGCTGCTCGGCGTCGATGCCGGCGAAGAACGCGAGCAGGCCGGCGTTGGCGTCCTGCTCCAGCACGGTGCGGTTGCCGGCTGGGGCCGATCGCACCGCCTGGGCGACCACCCCGGCGGGCAGCGTGCCGGGGGTGATCGCGTCGGCGCTCAGGGAGGACAGCGGGTTGCGGAAGCTCATCGGCGCAGCACCCGGGCTTGGACGGTGACGGCGCCGCGCGCGCCGGCGCTGGCGCCCGACCACACCACGACGAGCGACTGCGAGGGCCGCACGTGCAGGCCGGCGGGCCAGTCAGCGACGTCGAAGTTGCCGCGGTCGGACCCGTCGAGCAGCGCCAGGTCGCTGATCGCGGACTCATACCAGCGCACCGAGGTCGCGGTGGTGGAGTCGCAGGCAACAACGGCGTGGTCGATGAGCCACAGCTCGCCGTCGCCGAGCTGCCCGAACTCGAACACCAGGGGCGCGCCGTCGCCGGAGGCCGGCTCCGTGCGGCCCTGGCGGGTGACGTAGTCGACCAGGGTCCAGCCCGACGCGCTGCCGGCCACCGAGACGGGCAGGACGACGCCGGTCATGCGCCGGGCAGCAGTCGCAGGGCGAAGGGCCGGCTGCGTCCGCGCGCCTCGTAGGCGTCGTAGAGCAGCCACGCGCCGAGGGTGACCAGCGCGGCCCCGGCGAGCAGCGCGGTGCGCCGGTCGGGCACGACGGGCTGGCGGCTCACGATGCGTCCGGAGCGCGGTGAGCGCCGACGGGCGCCGGCGGCGTGTCGAGCCCGGCGTACACCTCGGGGGGCAGGTCGTGGCCGTTGGTGGTGGCCTTCTCGATGAGCTGCGTCATCCGGCCGTTGACCTTGCCCTGGACGTCCTGCACCTGGCGCTCGATGCGCTGGGTCTTCACGTAGTTCGCCGCCCCGGGGATCATCGGGCCGACCAGCGCGACGATGAGGTAGACGATCTGGTCGGGGGCGCGGCCGGTGTAGATGAGGACAGCCACGATCGCGAGGATCGCGACGAGGGTCAGCGCGGCGATGGCCAGCGTGACGTTGGTGATCTTCACGGGAGCGTTCTTTCTCTGGGAGGTCAGTCGACGGCGCCGAGCCACACGGAGCCGGTGAGGGTGCCGGCGCCGGCGGCGTCGAGGTAGAGCCCTTCGACGAACGACACCCCGCCGGGGCCGATCCACTGCGTCGAGCAGCACGCCGGGCCGAGCGCCGCGCCGTCGAGCTCGAGCACGGCCAGGGGGTCGCCACTGTCGTCGCGCCCGTCGCGCAGCGTGACGACGACCTCGCCACCGGTGGCGCGCAGCGACCAGCCGACCAGCCGCCCGGAGCCGGCACTGGCGAGGTCACGACCACCGGCGCCGACGGTGACCGCCCGGGCGCCCTGCAGGCGCAGACCGTTGTGGTACTCCCCGAGCCCGGCGCTCAGCTCCGAGCGCACCTGCTCCAGCGCGAGAGGGATCGCGGCGATGGCGTCGCGCAGCTCGTCCTGCCAGCTCACAGCACGGCCTCCTTGACTTGGTTGTAGCCGCTGAGCGCGGCGTTGCTGACGACTCGGGATGCGCCCATCAGGACGAGCCCGAGCCCGGCTCCGACGATGACCAGCCGCAGGCCGATCTTCTGGGCCTCCTGGCCCCACGTGGCGGGGTTGAGCACGGACGTCGCGTCGGACACCGCGCCGAGCGCGTCGCCGATGACGGGGATGCTGCCGATCCCGCTGCGGAGCTTGTCGAGCACACCGCCGCCGGCGCCGGTGGACTTGAACGAGACGTGCACGTGGTCCATGTGGTTCTCGCTCGGCGTGCCGCGGTCCTTCATCGCCGCCCAGTCCTTGCCGGGGTACCAGATGCGCTGTCGCCAGATGATGTACTTCACCGCCAGGTCGCCGGCGTTCTGCTGGGCGTACGCGGCCATCGCGTCGCCCTGCTCCTTGGTGCAGGGGAAGTCGACGGCGAGCCCGGCCGGATGCCCGCCCATGTCGTACTTCGACGTCGCGCGCCAGCCGCCCACCTTCGTGATCCCGCCGACGGCGGCGATCAGCTCGGCGGCGTCCTTGACGTGCGGCTGGACCGCGCCGAGCCCGTTCAGGGGCTTGACCTTGGGCGCGGCGTCGGACGCACCGACGCCCCCGACGGTGAGCGCGGTCACTTCTTCACCCACGGGAGGGTGACGCCGGCGTCGAGCACCTTGGACTTGCCCCAGAACGGGTCATCGCGCGACACCTGGGTGTACGCCGGCGAACCGAGGGCCTGATACTCCCCGAAGGTGAGGAAGTCGAGGTTCCCGTCGTCGTACTTGAACACGGCCTGGTCGCCGGCAGCCTGGTAGTAGCCGTTCGGCATGCTCGGCGCCTCAGCGGGGGTCGTCTCGCTGCCGGGCACGGGGATCTTCGAGGCGATGGTGCGCAGCTCTTCGAGCTGAGGCTGGATCGCGTTGTAGACGTCCGTGGCGGTGGAGTCGTACGCGCCGGTGGCGGTGTAGTAGCTCGGCGTGGCGGAGGTGCCGGCGGGACGGGTGACGTCGCCGGCGGGAGCGTCGGTGCCGGTGCTCTTCTCCGAGCGCGCGCGCCACGCGAGAGCCGCGACCGCGACGGCGCCGAGCCCGCCGAGCGCCAGCCGGTTCTTGCTGAACGCGGCCCGCAGCTTGTCGAGGTTCATCGTCCCCTCCGCACCCGGTTGGCGAACACGTTCAGCGCGGAGTCGTTGAGCTGACTGGACCGCTCGTCGCCGAGCTCGGACGTGCGCTCGGTGACCGGGCGCGCGACGCCGAGCGGGGCCACGCCCGTGAACTGCTGGGGCGCGACGGCGTAGCCGTTCCACTCCCCCCAGCGGGGCAGCACCCGGGTGCCGTCCTGGCCGCGGTGCCCGCGCTGGAGCACCGCAGACAGGCGCCGGAACATGCCCAGGCCGCGCGGGTCAGGGCCGTACTCCACGATCGGCACCAGCCGCGCGTTGACGGCCGTGGTGACGTCGGTGCGGGTCACAGGTCAGCGCCCCTGCAGGGTCTTGGTCACGCCCGAGATGCCGTTCGCGCCGGCGCTGATGACCGAGCCGAACTTCGAGCCGTTCGCGACGATGATGTACAGCGCGACCAGGCCGGCGCCGTACTTGCTGAGCTGGCGGATCATCCAGTCCTCCGGGTCTTCTTGGGGCTCTTGTCGAGCGTCTTGGTGGGCGCGGGTGCGCTGGTGCTGGCCGCGCCGGCGCGACGGTCGGGGATCGCCGGCACCGTGGGGTCCAGCGCCCGCTCCAGGACCGAGTTGGCGTCTTCGAAGAACGACGCGAGCCGCTTCGGGGAGCTCTTGCTGGTGGCGAGCGTCTGGAGCGCGACCAGCGCGAGCCATGTCGTGAACGCCGAGGTCAGGCCGCGTTTCACTTGTCGCTCACCACGCCGAGGCGTTCGAGCATCTGACCGGCGAGCACCTGGGTCAGCACCCACATGCCGGCCACGATCAGGACCACACCGCCGGGCTTCACTGCTTCACCCGGTTCAGGAACTTCGCGGCCAGCCAGGCCTTGACACCTTCCTTGCCGTCGCGCAGGTACGCCAGGGCGAGCACGTACGCCAGCGCGCCGAGCAGCGCGCCGCCACCGGCGTCCACGGCCGCGCCGATCGACTTCGGGGGCTTGGGCAGCGACATGCCCGAGCCCGACCGCGCGGCCGGCTCACCGCCCGAACCGTTGGCGTCGGTCAGGCCGGCGTCGTCCAGCAG
>JAEWGQ010000352.1 GCA_023388235.1 Actinomycetes bacterium
GCCGGCCACGATCACCCCGGCGACAGACCCGGCCTTCGCAGCCATCCTGGTCGAGGGCGACTCCTGCAGCGACACGATCGCCCAGTTCGCCGACGAGCACGAGGGCGGAACGATCGAGTTCGATGGCAGCGTCGGCGCGATCAACAACCACGAGGGATACGCCACGCGGTACGACATCCTCATCGCTCCGGGCGACTACAGCGAGACGTCCCAGTCGGGCCCGGCCTTCCAGCTCTCCGACGTGAACACCACGTACGACATGCACTGGACCAACGACAACACCACGAGCACCGTCGGCGTAGGCGACAACCTGCACCTCGTCGCCACGATCGAGACGTTCGACGCGAACAGCTGCCTGTTCAAGATCAAGCCGGTCGCCACCTCATTCCGGTAGCGCCGCAGCGTGCCCGGGTTCCGGCGCGACCTCCACTCGCTCCTGCGGGCCGGCCTCGAGCACCCGCGAAGGACACCGACACGGAGCGACCGGGCTCTCCCGAGCCCATCCGCCGTCTGCTCAGCCAGACCCTCGTCGCACCGGACGGCCACGCGTTCGAGACCGCCGCACCCCGGACGCACGACGAGCCCGCCGTCGCCGGCGGGCTCGTCGTGAACGTGCCGTCAGACACGCTGCTTGCTCGTGCTCAGGCTCGAGCAAGCGCACGGTGGAGGTGGCGGGAATCGAACCCGCGTCCGATGACGTGGAACCAGGGCTTCTCCGGGCGCAGTCTGCAGCTGCTTTTCTCGGCCCCCGCGCTCACGCAGACAAGACGCGGACGGGCCCAGTCACCTGAAAGTCCCCGCAGCCCCGGTGACGAGGGCTGCGAGCAGTGGCTCCCTAGATGACGCCAGGAACTGAGTCGGAAGCTAGCTCAGGCTGACGGACTTCGAGGCTCGCTCAGGCGGCGAGGGCGAAGTCGGTGCGCTTGGAATCGGCACCTATGGGTTTACACGGAGCGTTAGCGAGATAACCGTGTGTCCTCGGCCCGCTTCTCCTGGCTCGACGATCACCGTCGAAACCGATCACCCCCGTGGGGTGCTGCTGTGGAGTTGTCAACCGCCGGACCCGGTCCCCGGGGCGTACCCGGGTGCCGCGTGCGGCAGGTCCAGCATACGTGTCCAACGCCGCGGGCCGCGACGTGATTCCCGCCGCCGCGGGCGGGAATCCGCTGGCCGGGCGCGCCCTCGCGCCGCGACACTGCGGGCATGCGACTGCGCCCCGTGACGCCCGAGGACACCGCCCTGCTCACCGCCCTCGTCGCGGAGGCGGTGAACTGGACGGGTGAGCAGCGGGTGGCGCCGGCGGACGTGGCGGGCGACCCGCACCTCGCCCGGTACACGACGGGCTGGGGCCGTCCGGGTGATGCCGGCGTGGTGGCGGTGGCCGACGACGGGACGCCGCTGGGCGCCGCGTGGCTGCGGGTGCTGACCGGGGACGAGCGCGGCTGGGGCCACGTGGCGGACGACGTGCCGGAGCTGTCCCTCGCGGTGCTCCCGGCGGGCCGGGGCCGGGGCGTGGGCACGACGCTGCTGGACGGCTGCCTGGACCTGGCGCGGGCGGCGGGGGTCCGCGCGGTGAGCCTGTCGGTGGAGGACGGCAACGACACCGCGCGGGCCATGTACGTGCGCCGGGGGTTCCGCGTGGTGGGGCGGGTCGGCGGGTCGGACACCCTGCTGCTCGACCTGCGCTGACGCCGGGCCCGGGGCACCATACGGCCAGTGCTCCGCCGGACTCCCCCTGCGCCGGCGGGACGGGACGAGGAGGGCCGGATGGCCGACGACGAGCGCCGGGACGCCGACCCGCGGGACGGCCGGGACGAGACGCCGACCGAGCGGATGGACCGGAACTGGAACGAGCTGCTGCAGGAGCTGCGGGTCGCGCAGACCGGCGTGCAGATCCTCACGGGGTTCCTGCTGACGGTGCCGTTCCAGCAGCGGTTCGGCGACCTGGACCAGTACCAGCGGACGTGCTACCTGGTGCTGGTGGTGCTCGCCGTGGCGGCGACGGGGTTCATCGTGGCGCCGGTGTCGCTGCACCGGATCCTGTTCCGCCGGCACCTCAAGCGGGAGCTGGTGGCGTCGGCGGACACGCTCGCGCAGACCGGCCTGGCGCTGCTGGCGCTGGTGCTGGCGGGCTCGGCGCTGCTGCTGTTCGACGTGGTGGTCGGCCGCGGCGCGGGCTGGGTGGCGGGTGCAGCCGTGCTCGTGGGCCTCACGGTCGTGTGGGTGGTCGTGCCGCTGCGGCTGTCGCACCGCGCGCGGCGCGCGTAGGGCTCAGGACTGCAGCAGCCGCGCGATCACCCGGGCGCCGGCCTCGGGCGACATGTGCGGCGACCCGGTGAGCCTGCCCTCCAGCGTGGCGACGTTGAGCACGCTGATGACGCCGAGCGCGGCGTCCCGGTCGTCCTGCGTCGGCTCCAGCGGGCCGGGGTCGACGCCGGCGGCGCGCCGGCGGGCGACGCGCAGGCGCGCGACCTGGGCGCTGGCCTGCTCGAACGACCGGACGTGCAGCTCGCGCAGCTCGTCGGCGTCGTCGGGGTTGCGCAGGCCGTAGGTGAGGAACTCCAGCGACAGCAGCAGGTTCGGGTCGTGCTGCACGGTGCGCATCCAGTCCGCGAGCACCTCGGTGTCGAGCTCGTCGCCCGCGAGGCCGGGCAGGTCGAGGTCCGGGGAGTCCATCGCGATGCCGAGCCGCTCGCGGGCGAGGGCCAGCAGCACCCCGCGCTTGGAGCCGAAGTGCGCGTACAGGGCCCCCTTGGTGTAGCCGGCCTCGGCGGCGATGTCGCCGACGGACGCCCCCTCGTACCCCTTGGCCGCGATGACGCGGACGGCGGCGTCCAGCAGGTCGGCGCGGGTGCGGTCGACCTTCTCGCGGCGCTTGTCGCGGGCGGCGCGCTCGCCGCCGTGCCGGGCGACGTTCTCGGACGCGTCGGCGAGCCCGCGCGCGGCCTCGCGCAGCCCGGCGGCGAGCGCGTCGCTGACCTCCGGCACCACGACCTGGGCCTGCTTGCCGAGCAGGCGGGTGAGCGTGGCGGTCGCCTCCGCGAGCGCGCGGGTGGCGGCGCCGATGGAGTCGTCGGGGCCGGGGTCCTGCGGGGTACGCGCCATGCACCCCATCGTACCGAACGACGTACCGAACGGTATGCCGACCGGTGTCCCTGCACGTCAGCGCAGGAAATACCGTCTGGTATCTGTGCGACGCCATCTGCTACGTTCCGGCATGTACCGATCGGTACCTGACGGGAGGGAGCACGGGATGGGCACGCAGGAGGTGCTGAGCGTCCGGGGCCTGCGCAAGCGGTACCGGGGACGGTTCGGCAAGGGCGGGGTGCAGGCGAACGACGGGATCGACCTCGACGTGGCCGCCGGCCAGGTGGTGGGCCTGCTCGGCCACAACGGGGCCGGCAAGACCACCCTGGTGAACCAGGTCGTCGGCCTGGTGCGCCCGGACGCCGGCACGATCCGCCTCGACGGCGTGGACGCGGTGGCCCTGCCGGACGAGGCCCGCCGCCGCACCAGCATCCAGGCGCAGGCGAACGTGCCGATCACCGGCCTCACGCCGCGGCGGGCGATCGAGCTCGTGGGGCGGATCCGCGGGGGCGAGCGCACCGCCGTCCGCGCGCGGGCCGAGCACCTGCTCGACGCGCTCGACCTCGGCCCGTGGGCCGACACCCCGGCCGAGAAGGTGTCGGGCGGCATCGCGCGGCTCACGGCGTTCGCCATGACGGTCGTCGTCCCCGGGCGCCTCGTCGTGCTGGACGAGCCCACCAACGACGTCGACCCGGTCCGCCGGCGGCTGCTGTGGCAGCAGATCCGCGGTCTCGCCGACGAGGGCCGGGGCGTGCTGCTCGTGACCCACAACGTCCGCGAGGCGGAGCGCGTGGTCGACCGGCTGGCCGTGCTGGACCGCGGGGTCGTGCTGGCCGACGACACCCCGGCGGGCCTGACCGCGCACCTGCAGGGCACGCTCACCGTCGAGGTGGACCTCTCCCCCGGTGCCGCCCCCGCGTGGCACCCCGCCGTGCGCGCCGTCTCCGGCACCCGCGGCCGGGAGACCGGCACGGTGCGCGCCGAGGACGCGGCCGAGGTCGTGCGCTGGGCGCAGGACGAGGTCGCCGCCGGGCGGCTGGAGCGGTACGCCCTGACGCCCGCGTCGCTCGAGGACGTGTACGTCGCGCTGGTCGGCGACGAGCACGCCGCCGACGCGCCGGTCCTGGCGGGTGAGGCCGCGTGACCGCCGTCGGCCAGACCCTGCTGCTCGCGCAGTGGCAGCTGCGCCGCCAGTCCACGTACCTGCCGCTGATGGTCGTCGTGCAGGTGTTCATGGCGGTCGCGACCGTCGTCGGCTACGGGCTGCTGGTCGGCGACCCCGACCCGGTGACGGCGCTCTACCTGGCGACCGGCGCCCCGACGGTCACGCTCATCACCGTGGGGCTCGTGATGACCCCCCAGATGCAGTCGCAGGCGCGCACCGAGGGCAGCCTCGACTGGATGCGCACCCTGCCGGTGGCGCGCACCGCGTTCCTCGTCAGCGACCTGCTCGTGTGGACCGTGCTGGCCCTGCCGGGCATGGTGCTCGGCGTGGTCGCCGGCGTGCTGCGGTTCGACATCGACCTGTCGCTCACGCCGTGGCTGGTGCCGGGCGCGCTGCTCGTCTCCCTGACCGCCGCGGCCGTGGGCTACGCGATGGCGTCGCTGCTGCCCCCGGCCCTGGCGATGCTGCTCACCCAGGCGCTGGTGTTCATCGTGCTGCTGTTCTCCCCGGTGTCCTACCCGGCCGAGCGGATGCCCGGCTGGCTGCAGGGCGCCCACGCCTGGCTGCCGATCGAGCCGATGGCCCAGATCGTGCGGTCCGGGCTCGCGAGCGAGGCCTTCACGGTGCCCGCACGGTCGGTCGTCGTGCTGCTGGCGTGGTGCGTCGCGTCGGTGGCCGGCGCGATCTGGGCGCTGCGGCGCCGGGCCTGAGCGAGCAGGATGGGCGCATGGACCTGCCCGTGATGCCGCCCGTGTCGCCCATGCTGGCCAAGGCCGTGCCGGAGATCCCCGACCTCGGCCACACCGAGCCCAAGTGGGACGGGTTCCGCACCATCGTGTTCCGGGACGGCGACGAGGTGGTGCTCGGCAGCCGCAACGAGAAGCCGATGACCCGGTACTTCCCGGAGCTCGTCGAGTCGATCCGGGCGAACACCCCCGAGCGGTGCGTGCTGGACGGGGAGATCGTCGTGGTCGCGGGCGACCGCCTCGACTTCGACGCCCTCCAGCAGCGCATCCACCCCGCCGAGAGCCGGGTGCGGCTGCTCGCGGGGCAGACGCCGGCGTCGTTCGTCGCGTTCGACGTGCTCGCGCTCGGCGACGAGGACCTCATGCGCACCCCCTTCGCGGACCGGCGGGGGCGTCTCGTCGACGCCCTCGCCGGCGCGGAGCCGCCCGTGCACGTCACGCCCGCGACCGCGGACCCGGCGGAGGCCCGCGACTGGTTCGCGCGGTTCGAGGGCGCCGGGCTGGACGGCGTGGTCGCCAAGCCGCTCGACGGGACCTACCAGCCGGACAAGCGCACGATGTTCAAGGTCAAGCACGCGCGGACGGCCGACTGCGTCGTCGCGGGCTTCCGCTGGCACAAGTCCGGCCCCGTGGTCGGCTCGCTGCTGCTGGGGCTGTGGACCGACGACGGGCGGCTGCAGCACGTGGGGGTCGCCGCGTCGTTCCCGATGGCCCGGCGCAAGACCCTGCTCGACGATCTCGCGCCCTACCGGGGCGCCGACCCCGCCGAGCACCCGTGGGCGGGCTGGGCGGACGCCTCGGCGCACGAGAGCCGCCGGCTGCCCGGGGCGGTCAGCCGGTGGAACGCCGGCAAGGACCTGTCGTTCGAGCCGCTGCGGCCGGAGCTCGTGGTCGAGGTCGCCTACGACCACATGGAGGGCGACCGGTTCCGGCACACCGCGCAGTTCCGCCGCTGGCGCCCCGACCGCGACCCCGCCACGTGCACGTACGCGCAGCTCGAGGAGCCCGTCGGGTTCCGGCTCTCGGACATCCTCGCGCCGCCCGCCTGACGCTCCCCGCGCGGGGGCGGCGCCTCGCTCGTAGGGTCGGACGGGTCCCCGAGGGAAGGACCGCCCGATGAGCGCCACCGAGTCCGGCCGCCCCGCGCGCCCCGGCACCCCGCACGACGTCGTCGTCATCGGCTCCGGGTTCGGGGGCCTGTTCGCCACGAAGGCCCTCGCCGACGCCCCCGTGCGGGTCACCGTCATCGACGGGACCGCGACGCACGTCTTCCAGCCGCTGCTCTACCAGGTGGCGACCGGTGTGCTGTCGGTGGGCGAGATCGCCCCGGCCGCGCGCGACGTGCTGCGCCAGCAGCGCAACGCCCGGGTGCTGCTGGGTGTGGTCACCGAGATCGACCTGGCCCGGCGGGTCGTGGTGTCGTCCTCCCCGCTCGGCGAGACCCGCACGCCCTACGACAGCCTGATCGTCGCCGCCGGCGCCGGGCAGTCCTACTTCGGGAACGACCAGTTCGCCGACCACGCGCCCGGCCTCAAGAGCATCGACGACGCCCTGGAGCTGCGCGGCCGCGTGTTCGGCGCCTTCGAGCTCGCGGAGCTCGCCACCGACCCCGCCGAGCGGGCGCGCCTCACCACCTTCGTGGTCGTCGGCGCGGGCCCGACCGGCGTCGAGATGGCGGGCCAGCTGGCGGAGCTGGCGCACCGGTCGCTGCGCGGGAACTTCCGGCACCTGGACCCGGCGCAGTCGCGGATCCTGCTGGTCGACCCGGTGCCGAAGGTGCTGCCCGGGTACCCGGAGCGGCTGCAGGACGCGGCCGCCCGCACGCTGGAGGGCCTGGGCGTCGAGCTGCTCATGGGCCACAAGGTGGTGGACGTCGGCGCCGAGCACGTGGACGTCGAGGACCCGGACGGGAACCGCACGCGCATCGACGCGCAGACGAAGGTGTGGGCCGCCGGCGTGGCGGCGTCGCCCCTGGGCCGCAGCCTCGGCGAGCAGACCGGCGCCGAGGTCGACCGCGCGGGCCGGGTCGCCGTCGAGCCCAACGGCTCGCTGCCCGGGCACCCCGAGGTCTTCGTCGTGGGCGACATGGCCGCCCGCCCCGGCGTGCCCGGCGTGGCGCCCGCGGCGATGCAGTCCGGCCGGTACGCCGCCGAGGAGATCCAGCGGCACCTGCGCGGCGAGCCGACCGGCGCCCCGTTCCGCTACCGCGACAAGGGCAGCCTCGCGACGGTGTCCCGGTTCCAGGCCGTGGCGAAGATCGGGCCGGTCGAGACCGCCGGGTTCGCCGCGTGGCTGCTGTGGCTCGGCGTGCACCTGGTCTACCTGGTCGGGTTCAAGAACCGGATCACCACGCTGCTGCACTGGGCCGTGTCGTTCGTCGGGCGCGGCCGCTCCGAGCGCACCGCCACCTGGCAGCAGGTCGTCGGGCGCACGGTCCTGCGGTCCCGCGGGGCGGAGCACCCGACGCGGACGGCCGGCGAGGTCGCGGGGAGCTGACGGCGCGGGACCGGGCGGGTGCGCTGGATGCCTCGCGCGCCACGCCCCGCTCAGCCCGTCCCGCCCGGCTCCGCACCGCCGAGCCGCCGCAGCTCCGCCAGCACCACCGGCAGCAGCTCCGGGTCCGTGAGCGACCGGAAGTGCCCGGGCGTCCGCAGCGTGACCGACCGGGCGCCGGGCAGCGCGCTGCCGCCGGGGATGTGCGGGTCCCACGCGGTGGCGACGGACACGATCCGCCCGTGGTCGGCGCGCTGGGCCGCGAGCGCCGTCAGCACCTCGTCGTCCGGGCGGAACACGCGCACCGACGGCAGCGGCACGTAGCGCGCGTACGGCGAGCCGGAGAACGGCGTGTTGATCGCGACCAGCCCCAGCACGCGGTCCCGGACGTCGGCGCGCCCCATGAGCGACTTCCCGATCAGCCCGCCCTTGGAGTGCGCCACCACGACGACGTCCCGCAGGTCCGCGTCGAGCAGGTGCGCCGCCGCCAGGTCGGCCATGTGCGGGACGCCCTGGCGGTTGAGGCCGAACGGGGCGACGACGTGCACGGGGTGCCCCCGGGCGTGCAGCGCCCGCGCCAGCGGCTCCAGGAACCGCCACGACTCCCAGACGCCGGGCAGCAGCAGGACCGCGGGCGGGCGGACGGGGCTCGGGTGGGTGTACGCGTCGGGGGTCGTGCGCGACGCGAGCCCCGCGACCTGCCGGGCCACGGCGTAGGCGTAGTCCGCCGCCCGCCACCCGGTCTCGCGCAGCAGCCTCACGCGGGCCCCTCGCGCACCCAGCGCGCGACCAGCGGGGCGTGCGTGGCCATCGCGACGTGCCCGGCCCGCGGCACCTCGCGCGCGCACCCGGACGGCGCGAGGTCGGCGAGCCGGCGGACCCACGCCCGCGACGCGACGGGGTCGTGCTCGCCGCGGGTCACGAGGACCGGCCCGGGCAGCCGCGCGACGGCCGCGGCCGTGTCGTAGGCGAACATGTGCGGCAGCACCGCGGAGTACCAGCGCGGCCCGGCCCGCAGGTAGTCGGTGGCGACGACGGCGTTCACGCCGGCCGGCTCGTGCAGCCCGTCGCGGGCCAGCCGCGCCGCCTGGTGGGCCACGGTCCCGCCCGACGGGTCGACCACGGGACCGATCAGCACGGCGCGGGCCACGACGTCGGGCGCCCGGAGCATGGCCTCGGCGACGACCTGCGCGCCCATCGAGTGCCCGACCAGCACCGCGCGGTCCAGCCCGCGGTGCCGCAGGACGGCGAGCACGACGTCCGCCAGGTCCGCGACGGCCGGCACCCGGTCCGGGCGCGGGCTGCGGCCGAAGCCCGGGAGGTCCGGCACGAGCACGCGCCGGTCGCGCCGGAGCTCGGCGGTGAGCGGGCGGAAGTACCGCTCGGAGGTGCCGATGCCGTGCACGAGGACCACCGGCGGGGCGTCGGCGGCCCCCACGTCGGTGACCACCACCCCGGCGGCGGGGTCCAGTCCCCGCGGGCGGGCACCGCCCAGCGTGCGGGCGAGCCACCGGCCCTGGGCGGGACGCGGCCGGTCGACGGCGTGGAGCACACGCACCTCCTGGTCACCGGGCGGTCGGGCGCCGCTCCGGCGCTCCGACTCTCGCCGACCCGGCCGGGCTCGGCCACCGGAGCACCCCGCCCGCCGGCGCCCGGGGTGCCGGGCGCCGCGCGCCGGGCGACAGTGGGGGCATGGCCGACCGTCTCGCCCGGAGCACCAGCCCCTACCTGCGCCAGCACGCGGGCAACCCCGTCGACTGGTACGAGTGGGGCCCGGAGGCGTTCGCCGAGGCGCGCCGGCGCGACGTCCCGCTGCTGGTGTCCGTGGGGTACGCCGCGTGCCACTGGTGCCACGTGATGGCGCACGAGTCCTTCGAGGACGCGGAGATCGCCGCCCTCATGAACAGCCGGTTCGTGAACGTCAAGGTGGACCGGGAGGAGCGGCCCGACGTGGACGCGGCGTACATGGCCGCGACGCAGGCGATGACCGGGCAGGGCGGCTGGCCCATGACCGTGTTCGCCACCCCGGAGGGCGACCCGTTCTTCTGCGGCACGTACTTCCCGCCCGTGCCGGTCGCGGGCCACCCGTCCTTCCGGCAGGTGCTCGAGGCGCTGTCCCGCGCCTGGCGGGAGCGCCGCGACGAGGTGCGCGCCGGGGCGGACGAGCTGCTGGCGGCCCTCGGCGGGACGGCGCCGGAGCGCGGCGAC
>JAEWGQ010000369.1 GCA_023388235.1 Actinomycetes bacterium
TGCCGGACAGCTCCTCGACGACCTCCGCCCCCGGTCGCGGGCGGCGCACCTCGACGAAACCCTCGATGAAGCGGTCGACGTCGTTCCTCAGGTGCGGGAGGTCGGGCACGTCCACGCTCGGCGGCTCGTCCCCGGCGAGCCAGCCCTCGAGGCCCGCGACGTGCGCGAACACGTCCTTGACGCTCCAGCCCGGGCAGTCCGTCGGGAGGTCCCACTCCGCGTCCCGCAGCGCGCTGCCGAGGTCGATGAGGGCCTGCATACTCTGGTCGTAGGCGGCGAGCAGACCGGGGGTGTCCGAGGGAGCGGCGGGATGCAGGGGCATCCTCCGAGGGTAGGCGGTGGCCCACCTACGCTGTCAGGGTGACGCTGCCCGCCCCCTCCTCCCCGGTGACGACCTCGGCCGCCGGCGGTCGCGCGGCGACCGGGCTCGGGATCGGGCTCCCCCTCGGCGCCGGCGTCCTCGCGCTCCTCGCCCTGGCCCCCGCCCTCGGCTTCGCGGCAGCCTCCGCCGTCGCCGACCCGGGCGCGCTCGTCCGGTGGGGGCTGCCCGTGGCGTCGACCGCCGCCGAGCTGGCGGCGTCCGCGACGCTCGGCGGGCTGGTGCTGCTGGCCACGGTGCTGGTCCGGCGCGCGGACGGCGCCGTCGTCCGCCGGGCGTCCGGCGTGACCGGCGTGGCGGCCGCGGTGTGGACGCTGGCGGCGGTCGTCGAGCTCGTCCTGACGTACGCGAACGTCGCGGGGCTGCCGCTGGACGACCCGGCGTTCGGCGGGGAGCTGGGGCAGTTCGTCTCGCAGTTCGAGCTCGGGCGGGTGCTGCTGTTCGTCGCCGTCGCGGCGGCCGTCGTCACCGCGCTCGCGCTCCTGACCACCTCGCCCGTGGCGGCCGCGTGGATCGCCGTGCTGGTCCTGACCGCGCTGTGGCAGTCCGCCCAGACCGGGCACGCGGCGGGTGCGGCGAGCCACGACCTCGCGACCTCCGCGATGTACCTG
The DNA here is from genome assembly GCA_023388235.1 of Actinomycetes bacterium. Lineage (GTDB taxonomy): Bacteria > Actinomycetota > Actinomycetes > Actinomycetales > Cellulomonadaceae > Cellulomonas. The sequence continues at coordinate 991 of JAEWGQ010000369.1, forward strand.
CACCTGGTCGGGGCGGCGCTGTGGATCGGGACCCTCGTGGCGCTGTCGCCGCTCGCGCACCGGCTGGGGCGGGACCTGGCGCCGGCGGTCGCGCGGTTCTCCGTGATCGCGGGCTGGTGCCTGGCGGCGGTCGCGCTGTCCGGCGTGGTGAACTCCGTGATCCGCCTGGGCACGTGGTCCGACCTCGGCACCCGGTACGGCGTGCTGCTGCTGGTCAAGGTCGCGCTGTTCGGCGTCCTCGGCCTGCTGGGCCTGGCGCACCGGCGGCGCGTGGTGGGCCGGCTGGCGGGCGACGACCGCGCACCCGCCACGTGGCTGTTCTGGCGGCTCGTGCTGGTGGAGCTCGCCGTGATGGGCGCGGTGTCCGGCGTCGCGGTGGCCCTGGCCTCGTCGCCGCCGCCCGTCCCCGACGAGCCGATCGCCGACCCGACCCCGGCCGAGATCGTCACCGGCCACGCGCTCCCGCCGCAGCCCGGCACCGCCGAGTGGCTGACGCAGTGGCGCTGGGACGTGCTGCTCGCGGGCGCGGCCGTCGCCGGGATCGTCGTGTACCTGCGCTGGGTGCTGCGGCTGCGGCGCCGCGGCGACGCCTGGCCGTGGCTCCGCACCGCCTCCTGGGTCACCGGGATGGTGCTGTTCTTCTGGACCACGTCCGGCGGCCCCGCGATGTACGGGCACGTGCTGTTCAGCGCGCACATGGTGCAGCACATGCTGCTGGCGATGGTCGTGCCGGTGCTGCTCGCGCTGTCCGCGCCGGTCACCCTGGCGCTGCGCGCCCTGCCGTCGCGCGCCGCGGCCTCCCGCGGGGCCGGACGTGCCGGCGCCGACGCGTCGAGGGGGCCCCGCGAGTGGCTGCTGGGTCTCGTGCACAGCCGGTGGGGGCGGTTCTTCGCGAACCCCGTGGTCGCGGCGGTGAACTTCGCCGGGTCGATGATCGTCTTCTACTACACCGACGTGTTCCGGTGGGCGCTGACCAGCGAGGTCGGGCACTACGCGATGGTCGTGCACTTCTCCCTCGCGGGGTACCTGTTCGTCAACGCCCTGGTCGGCATCGACCCCGGGCCCACCCGCCCCGGCTACCCGCAGCGGCTGCTGCTGCTGTTCGCCACGATGGCGTTCCACGCGTTCTTCGGCGTCGCCCTCACGACCGGCGACGTGCTGCTCGTGCCGGACTGGTTCGGGCTGCTGGGCCGGCCGTGGGGGCCGTCGGCGCTCGTCGACCAGCAGCGCGGCGGCGGCGTGGCCTGGGGGATCGGGGAGCTGCCGACGCTGGCGCTCGCGATCGGGGTGGCGTTCGCCTGGGCGCGGGACGACGAGCGCACGGCCCGGCGCCGGGACCGGAAGGTCGACCGCGACGGGGACACGGAGATGGACGAGTACAACGCGATGCTGGCGCGGCTCGCGCAGCGGCCCGGCCCGGGCCAGCGCGGCGCCGCCCCGTCCCGCGACCCGCAGGACGGCGGCGACACCCCCGGGGCGTGATAGGACGGCTCCGTGACCGACGACGCCGCCACCCCGTTCCACGACCTCGACGCCTACGTCGCCCTGCCCCGGATGTCCGGGCTGGCGCTGTCCCCGGACGGCACCCGCCTCGTCACCGCCGTGGCGACGCTGGACGCGAAGCGCACCCGCCACGTGACCGCCCTGTGGGAGGTCGACCCCGCCGGCGCCCGTCCCGCCCGGCGCCTGACCCGCTCGGCGAAGGGCGAGTCCGCGGCGCGGTTCGCCTCGACGGGGGACCTGCTGTTCACGTCGGCCCGCCCCGACGCCGACGCGGAGGCGCCGGACGACGAGCCGCCCGCGGCGCTGTGGCTGCTGCCGGCCGACGGCGCCGAGGCGCGCGTGGTGGCGTCGCGGAAGGCCGGGCTGGACGGCGTGGTGGTGGCGCAGGACGCGCCCGTGGTGGTCGTGCCGTCCGAGGTCCTGCCCCGCGCGGCGGACGACGCCGAGGACGAGCGGCTCCGCGGGGTGCGCGGCGACGCGAAGGTCGCCGCGATCCTGCACACCCAGTACCCCGTGCGGTTCTGGGACCACGACCTCGGCCCGTCGCAGCCCCACCTGTTCGCCGGCGACCTCACGACCGTCGCCGCCGACCCGGAGGCCGGCGCGCCCGCCCCGCGGCTCGCCCTGCGCGACCTCACGCCGCAGCCGGGCGTGGGCCTGCGCCACCAGGACGCCGTGCTGTCCCCGGACGGGCGCACCCTCGTCACCACCTGGACCCGGCCGGGCGCCCGCGGCGTGCTGCGCCAGGTGCTCGTCGCCGTGGACGTGGCGACCGGCGAGCGGCGCACGCTCGTGGACGACCCGGGCGCCGACATCTCCTCGCCGGTGGTGTCGCCGGACTCGCGGCGGGTCGCGTACCTGCGGGAGACCGCGTCCACCCCGACCGCCGCGCCGCAGGTGCAGCTGTGGGTGCTCGACCTCGACGCGCCGGACACCGCGCGCCGGGTGGCGGCCGGCTGGGACCGCTGGCCGCACGAGGTGGTGTGGACCCGCGACGGCGCCGGGCTGCTGGTGCAGGCCGACGACCTCGGCCGCGGGCCGGTGTTCCACGTCGCGCTGGACGGCGACGCCGTGACCCGGGTGACCGCCGACGACGCGGCGTTCTCCGACCTGTGCCCCGCCCCGGACGGGCGGGCGCTGTACGCGCTGCGGACGTCGTACGCCGCCCCGGCGCACCCCGTGCGGATCGACCTGGCCCGGGCGCTCGCGGACGGCGCCCCGGTCGAGGCGGTCGCCCTCCCGGCGCCGGCGCCCGCGCCCGCGCTGCCCGGCACGCTCACCGAGGTCACCGCGACCGCCGAGGACGGTGCCGACCTGCGCGCGTGGCTCGTCCTGCCGGAGGGCGCGTCGCCGGAGTCGCCCGCGCCGCTGCTGCTGTGGATCCACGGCGGCCCGATCGGCTCGTGGAACGCGTGGTCCTGGCGCTGGAACCCGTGGATCCTCGCCGCCCGGGGCTACGCGGTGCTCCTGCCCGACCCGGCGCTGTCGACCGGCTACGGCCAGGACTTCCTGCAGCGGGGCTGGGGCGCCTGGGGCGGCGCGCCGTTCACGGACCTCATGGCGGTCACGGACGCGGCGGTCGCGCGCGCGGACGTCGACGCGGACCGCACCGGGGCGATGGGCGGGTCGTTCGGCGGGTACATGGCGAACTGGGTCGCTGGGCACACCGACCGGTTCCGGGCGATCGTCACGCACGCGAGCCTGTGGGCGCTCGACCAGTTCGGCCCGACGACCGACGACTCGTTCTACTGGGAGCGGGAGATGACGCCCGAGATGGCGCTCGCGAACTCCCCGCACCTGTCCGTCGGCGAGATCGTGACCCCGATGCTCGTCGTGCACGGCGACAAGGACTACCGGGTGCCCATCGGCGAGGGCCTGCGGCTCTGGTACGAGCTGCTGTCGCGGTCCGGCCTGCCCGCGGACGACGAGGGGAACACCCCGCACCGGTTCCTGTACTTCCCGGACGAGAACCACTGGGTGCTCACCCCGCAGCACGCGAAGGTCTGGTACCAGGTGGTCGAGTCGTTCCTCGCCGAGCACGTGCTCGGGCTGACCGGGGACCAGGTCCCGCCGCTGCCCGAGACGCTGGGCTAGCGGCGGCACCGGCAGGGGGCGTGTCAACATCCCGCGCCCCCCGCGGCTTGCACGGGCATGACGAACGAGGAGGACCCCCCGGGGTTCGACGACTGGTACCGCCGGGAGCTCCCGCGCGTGCGACGCGCCATGACGCTCGCGACCGGCGACCCGCTGCTGGGTGAGGAGGCCGCGGCCGAGGCGTTCGCCCGCGCGCTGCTGCACTGGCGCCGGGTGTCCGCGATGGAGTCGCCCGGGGGGTGGGTGTACGCCACGGCGCTGAACCAGGTCCGCCGCACCTGGCGCCGGTCCGCTCTCGAGCGGCGGTGCGCCGAGCGGCTGCGGACCGAGGACGTGCCGCCGCCGGCCCTGCCGGACACCGCCCTGTGGCGGGCGGTCGCGGACCTGTCGCCGCGTGCCCGGACCGCCGTCGCGCTCCGCTACGTCGCCGACCTCACGGAGGCGCAGGTCGCGGAGGCGATGAACGTCTCCCGCGGCACCGTCGCCACCACCCTGTCCCGTGCCCGCGCGCAGCTCGCCCGCGCGCTGGAGCCCAGCCTGAACGGAGACCCGGCATGACCTCGCACCTCGATCTCGACGCGCTGGCGGCCGCGGACGCCGCCCCGGTCCCGCCCGTGGCGCAGATCCGCGCCCGCGCCGCCGCCCTGCGCCGCCGGCGCCGGCGGACCACGTCCGTCCTGTCCGTGGGCGTCGTCGCGGCGGCGATCGCGCTCGCCTCCGACGACGGACCGTCCACCTCTCGCGCGGCGACCGCGCCGCCGGCGGCCATGGAGCTTCCGGCCGTGAAGTCACA
>JAEWGQ010000370.1 GCA_023388235.1 Actinomycetes bacterium
CACGGGTCCCGCCCCGCTGACCGCCGGGACCAGCGAGCCGCCCGCGGCGGCCCACCGGTCGGCCACGTCCTGCGCGGGGACCCCCTCGTCGGCGCACTGCACCAGCTCGTGCGGCAGCAGGTCCTCCGGCTGCGCCCACGTCAGCCTCATGCCGCGCCCCCGACCAGGGCGTCCAGCGCATCCGCCCGCGCACGGGCCCGGGCGGCGTCCGCGGCCAGCACCTCGGCGGCGGCCCCGGCGAGCGCACGGCCGGTGGCCCGCAGGTCCATCCGGCTCGCCTGCTCGACCGCGTCCACCCACTCCGCCGGCACGACGGCGGTGCCGCCCAGCCCCGCCGCGAGCGCGCCCGCCATCACGGCGATCGAGTCCGCGTCCCGGCCGTAGTTCACCGCCGCCAGCACCGCGCCCCGGTAGTCCCCGGCGTGCGCGGCCAGCAGGCCCAGCGCCACCGGCAGCTCCTCGATGGACTTCGTCCGCGACGGGCGGCGGGCGTCGGCCGACATGTTCCGGTACTCCGGCCCCACCGAGTCGTACGGCGCCACGGCCTCCCGGACGAGCCGCGCGAGGGCCCGCTCGTCCTCGTCCGACGCCGGCACCCGCACCCCGGCGACGGCGGCGGCGACCGCGTCGAGCGCGTCCGCCGTGCCGTCGTGCGCCAGGTCCCGGGCGGCCGCGGCCACGTCGGCCACGGACGCGCCCGGGGTGACGGCGGCGGCCACCGCGGCGGCGAACACCCCGGCCGCCTCCCGCCCGTACGAGGACTGGTGCGCCCCCGCGACGTCGATCGCCTCGGCGTACGCGGCGGCGGGGTCCCCCGCGTTCACCACGCCGACCGGCGCCATGTACATCGCGGCGCCGCAGTTCACGATGTTGCCGACGCCCGCCTCGCGCGGGTCCACGTGCCCGTAGTGCAGCCGCGCGACCAGCCACTTCTCGGCGAGGAACACCCGCTGCAGGATCAGGGCCTCCGCCTCGAGCTCGGGCACCCAGGTCGGCTCCCCGATCATCCGGGGCACCAGGTCCTCGGCGACGGCGTACGCGTCCAGGTGCGCACGCCGCGCCGCGTAGACCTCCACCAGCGCCCGCGTCATCAGGGTGTCGTCCGTGACGTGCCCGTCGCCCTTGTGGTACGGCGCGATCGGCCGCGCGGTGCGCCAGTCCGGGTAGTACGGCGGGACGATCCCGCGCACCCGCCCGTCGTACCGCTGCTCGATCTGCTCGGGCGTCCAGCCCTCGGTGGCGCCCCCCAGCGCGTCGCCCACGGCGGCGCCGGTGATCACCGCCACCGCACGGTCGTCCAGCCAGCTCACGGATGCTCCCTGCTCGTCGGGTCGGTCGTCGGTCGGTCGCCGGTCAGGACGTGATCTCGTCCCACCCCGACGTCAGCTCGTCCGCCAGCGCGGCGGAGTCGGTCTCGCCGGCGAGGAACCGCTGGAACGCCGGCGTCGCCACGGTGTCCTTCCACTGCGCGTACGCGTCCACGAACAGGTACGGCGCCTCGGTGAAGTGCTCGCCGGCCGACAGCACCACGTCCCAGCCGGGCTGCCCGGCCAGGTTCCCGGCCATCAGCTCGCGCGCGGACGTGGTGGACGGGATCAGCGCGTCCGCCTGGTTCAGCGCCGCCAGGTTCTCCGGCTGCGTGAAGTAGTCGAGGAACTGCGCGGCCTCCTCGACGTGCTCGGAGTCGATGTTCACCGACAGGGTCTGCGGGTTCGCGGCCTGCCCGGCGCCCTCCGAGCCCTCGAGCGGCGGCAGCACCACCCAGTCGAAGCCCTCCGGCGCGTCCGTCGCGATGTTCGCCGCCTGGTACGACCCCTGGATCGTCAGGGCGACCTGGCCGGCGTAGAACGAGGCCAGCACCTCCGACCCGCTCTGCGTCAGCGTCACCGGGGCGATCGTGCCCTCGGCCGTCATGTCCGCGACGATCTGCGGGATCGCCAGCTCGCCGTCCCCGACCTCCAGGGTGGCGTCGGCGCCCGTGCCCTCGAAGTACGTGCCGCCGAACGTCGGCCCCAGCGTCATGAACGCGGCGGTCGGGCTCTTCAGGCCCCAGCCGAGGCCGGCGGTGGTGCCCGTCGTCGTGGCCCGCGCGATGTCCTGCAGCTCGTCCCAGGTCATCGTGTCGCCCGTCGGCACCTCGACGCCCGCCTGCTCCAGGAGCGTGCGGTTCGCGAACACCATGTACGACTGCAGCTCGGTCGGGTAGCCGACCACCTGGTCGTCCACGGTGACCGTCGACATGACGCCCTCGGGCACGTCCGCGACGAAGTCCTCGCTCATCAGGTCGGTGAGGTCCGCCAGGTAGCCGTCCACCGCGAACGGCACGATGCCCGCCGCCTCGTAGTGGATGATGTCCGGCGCCGCGCCGCCGTTGAACTGGGTGATGAGCTTGTCGTAGATGCCGTCCCAGCCCGCCGGGACGATCTCGACCTGCACGTCCGGGTTCTCGGTGTTCCACGAGTCGACGATCTGCTCGGTCGCCTCGATCGCGGCGGGCTGGTCGGACAGCGACTGGAACGTCAGCGTGACGGGGCCGTCGCCGGACCCGCCCTCCCCGCTGTCGTCCCCGCCGCCGCAGGCGGCCAGCAGCAGAGCGGTGCCCGTGACGCTTGCGACGATGAAAGCTCCACGCGTGTGCATTGGCGGTACGCCTTTCGGATGGTGTGGGGTCAACCCTTGACGGCCCCGGCGAGCAGCCCGCCGGTGAGCTTCTTCTGCATGATCGAGAAGAAGACGATGCTGGGGATCGCGGCGAGGACGGACCCCGCGGCGAGCGGCCCGAGCGCGACCTTGCCCTCCCCGCCGATGAACATCTTCAGCGTGATCGGCAGGGTGTAGTTCTCGGGGGACTGGAGCAGGACGAGCGCGAAGAAGAACTCGTTCCAGGACGACACGAACGAGAACATCGCGGTGGCGACCACGCCCGGCATCAGCAGCGGCAGCACGATCTCGCGCAGCGCCCGCGCCCGGCCGGCGCCGTCCATCGCGGCGGCCTCCTCCAGGTCCACCGGGATCGCCGCGACGTAGCCCTGCAGCATCCACAGCGCGAACGGCAGCGTGTACGTGGTGTGCACCAGCGTCAGGCCGACGAGGCTGTCGGTCAGGCCCAGCGTGCGCAGGATGAGGAACAGCGGCAGCACCACGAGGATCACCGGGAACACCTGGCTGACCAGGATCCAGCCGGTGCCCGCCGTGCGCAGCGCCCCCCGGAACCGCGCCAGCGCGTACGCCGCCGGCAGCGCGATCAGCACCACCAGGGCGGTGGACACCAGCGCCACCACGAGGGAGTTCGCGGCGGAGCGCACCAGGCCCTGCCGCTCGAGCGCCTGCGCGAAGTTGTCCCAGTGCCACTGCTCCGGCAGCAGCCGCACCGAGAGCGAGTTCAGCTCCCCGGACGACTTCACCGACGCCGAGATCAGCCACAGCAGCGGGAACGCCAGGAACACGATGTAGACGGCCAGCGCGGCGTACTGCGCGGGGCGGGCGAGGACTCGCATCTCAGCGCTCCTTCTCGTCACGGAGCTGGGAGCGCAGGTACCCCACCAGCAGCAGCACCACCACGACCACGAGCACGACGCCCATCGCCGCGGCGTACCCGATGTTCCGGTTCTTGAACGCCTCGAGGTACGTGAACAGCATCGGCAGCATCGTCTTGCCGCCGGGGCCGCCCTCGGTCAGCACGTAGACCAGGCTGAACGAGTTGAAGTTCCAGATGAAGTTCAGCGAGGAGATCGCCGTGACGACCGGGCGCAGGCTCGGGATCGTCACCGACCAGAACCGCCGCCACGTCCCCGCGCCGTCGATCGCGGCCGCCTCGTACATCTCCGCCGGGATCTGCTGCAGGCCCGCCAGCAGCGTCACCGTGGTCTGCGGCATCCCGACCCAGACGCCGACCACGATCACGGCCGGCAGCGCGGTGGAGAAGTCCGCCAGCCAGTTGATGTCGTCCGGCAGCCCCAGGGCCCCGAGCGCGGCGTTCAGCGGCCCCGCGTTCGGGGAGTAGATCATCCGCCACATGATCGCGACGACCACCGGCGGCATCGCCCACGGGATCAGCGCGAGCACCCGGGTCAGCGCCCGCATCCGCAGGTCCGCCGCGAGCAGCAGCGCCAGCCCCATGCCGGCGACGATCTGCAGCACCGTGACCGACACCGCCCAGATCAGGCCGATGCGGAACGAGTCCCAGAAGAACGAGTTGTCCAGCAGCCGCGCGAAGTTCTCGACGCCGACGAACGAGTACTCCGGGCGCCGGACCAGGCGGGCGTCCGTGAAGGCCAGCGCCACGCCGACCAGCAGGGGCGCGACGCTCAGCACGAGCACGGGCAGCAGGGACGGCAGCACCAGGGCGGCGGCCTCGCGGCGGCGCGCGCGGCCCAGGGACCCGGGCGTGCGCGGCGCGGTCGAGCGCCGGCGGGCCGCCGGCGGGGTGGCGGTGGCGGTCATCGCGTCCCCCCGGCGGTCGACTCCCGGACCTGCAGCGCCGGCGGCACCGACACGGCGCGGGCCGGGCGGTCGGCGCCCTCCAGGCGGTCGAGGATCAGCCGGGCCGCGGCGCGCCCGCGCTCCCCGGCGCCGAGCGAGACGCTCGTGAGCGTCGGGTGGTAGACGCGGCCGATGTCGGTGTCGTCCATGCCCGTGACCGCGAGGTCCTCCGGCACGCGGACCCCCCGCGCCCGGGCCGCACCCAGCACGCCGATCGCGAGCAGGTCGTTCGCCGCGACCACCGCGTCGAGCGCGTCCGGGCCCGTGTGCCGGTCGAGCAGCCGGTGCGCGGCGGCCAGCCCCGCGGCGACGGTGAAGTCGGCGGCCACCTCGGTGTCGACGGTCGGCAGGTCGGCACGTGCCACGGCGGCGTCGAACCCGCGCTGGCGGGAGGCGCCGGGCGTGGTGTCCAGCGGGCCGTTGAGGAACCCGACGCGCCGGCGCCCGAGCCCGACCACGTGCTCGACGGCCTGCACGATGCCCGCCGCGGAGTCGGTCTGCACGGAGTCCAGCCCGTCCTCGGCGAGCTGCCGGCCGACGACGACCACCGGCACGGTGACCTCGCGGAGCGTGGCGCGCAGCGCGTCGTCCAGGCGGAGCGGGGAGATCACGATGCCGTCCACCAGGCCGGCGGCCAGGCTGCGCACCAGCGCGCCCGTCGCGTCCGGGGTGTCGCCGGACTCCGCGACGACCAGCCGGTAGCCGCGCTCGGCCACCTGGTGCTGGATCGCGGTCATCATCTCGACGTAGACCGGGTTCCCGATGTCCGCGACGGCGAACGCGATCTGGAACGTCCGGCGCAGGCGCAGCGAGCGGCCCGTGCCGTCTGGCGTGTAGCCGAGCTCCTCGGCGGCGGCGCGGACCCGGGCGACCATCGCGGCGCTGGCACCGGAGCCGTGCAGGGCGCGCGAGGCGGAGGCCAGCGAGACGCCGGCGTGGGCGGCGACCTCCGGCAGCGTGGCGCGGTGAGCGGACACGGACGGCTCCCTCGACGGTGAGGTGGGCGGCGGCTGGAAACGTTTCCAAGACCGAATGTGTCACACCGCGGGGGACGTGTCAACGGGTGGGTGCCCCTCGCGGCACCCACCCGCCCGGGCGGCTCAGCCCCAGGAGCCCCGTCCGTACTGCACCGGCCAGCCCGTGGGCTGCCCCGCGACGACGCTCGCGACCGGGTCGCCCGCGTGCTCGAGCACCGGCGTCTTGTCGTCCAGCGCGTGCGCCGCCCGCAGCGGCCAGTGCGGGTCGAACAGCGCCGGCCGGCCGATCAGCACCGCGTCGGCGGCGCCCTCCGCGAGCACCTGCTCCGCCTGCTCCGCGGTCGTGATGAGCCCCACGGCGGCCGTCGCGACCCCGGCGGTCTCCCGCACGGTCCGCGCGGCGGGCACCTGGTACCCCGGGCCGACCGGGATGGACGCGGGCACGTTGCCGCCGGTGGACACGTCCACCAGGTCCACGCCGTGCGCGCGCAGCAGGGTGGCGACCTCCGCGGTGTCCTCGACGGTCAGGCCGCCGTCGGTCCAGTCGGTCGCGGACACGCGCACCAGCAGCGGCCGGTCCTCGGGCAGCTCGGCGCGGACGGCGTCGACCGTCTCGAGCAGCAGGCGCGCCCGTGCCTCCGGCGACCCGCCCCAGGCGTCCGTGCGGTGGTTCGACAGCGGCGACAGGAACTGGTGCAGCAGGTACCCGTGCGCCGCGTGCACCTCGACCAGGTCGAACCCGGCGTCCAGCGCCCGGCGGGTCGCCGCGGCGAACTGCCCGGGGACGGCCGCGACCTGCTCGGCGGACATGGCCTGCGGCGCGGCGTAGCCGGGGAACGGCAGCGCCGACGGCCCGACCGTCTCCCAGCCGCCGTCCTCGACGGGCACCGTGCCGGACCCCTCGCCGAACCCGCGGTACGTCGACGCCTTGCGGCCGGCGTGCGCGAGCTGCACCCCCGACACCGCGCCGCGCGCCCGCACCACGTCGGTGATCCGGCGCCAGGCGGCGACCTGCGCGTCGTCCCAGATGCCGACGTCGTTCGGGGTGATGCGCCCCTCGGGCACCACCGCGGTCGCCTCGGCGAGCACCAGCCCGAACCCGCCGAGCGCCCGCGCGCCCAGGTGCACGAGGTGCCAGTCGTTCGGCACCCCGTCGGCGGCGGCGGAGTACTGGCACATCGGGGCCAGCCAGACACGGTTGCGGAAGGTCGTGCCGCGGAGGGTCAGCGGCGACATCAGGAGGCTCACGTAGGGCCGAACCGCGCCGGCGCGCGCACGCATTCCGCCGGGCCCGTGCCCGTGACGCAGGTCACACGGTGTCGGGCGTCTCCCGGCCCTGCCACGTCGCGACGTCCGCCTCGTTGCCCTCCGGGTCCGCCAGCGTCCACCACGCGGGCGCGAAGGAGTCGTCCACCAGCCGGCCGCCGGCGTCGAGCGCCGCCGCGACCCGCGCCTCGGCCTCGTCGTGCGGCACCGACACGTCGACGTGCAGGCGGTTGCGCTGCGGTCGCGGGGCGTCCATGTGCTGGAACCACACCCGCGGCCCCCGCCCCGTCGGGTCGACCAGGTCGCCCTCCTCGTCCGCCTCGTACCGCAGCAGCGCCTGCCAGAACGGTCGCACGGCGTCGGCGGACAGCGCGTCCACGGCGATCATCACGGTCTGCACGCCGACGGTGTCCGCGCGCAGGTCCAGCTCCCGCGCCGCCGCGGACACCTGCCGCGCCAGCGTGACGTCGCGCCCGCTCAGCCCGCCCACGTCGTGCGACAGCAGCCGCACCGTGACGTGGCCGTACCTCAGGTCCACGTCCGGGTGGTGGTCCAGCGCCTCGGCGAGCGCCCCGATCGCGTCGACCAGCTCGACCCCGACCGCGAACGACCCGCTCCGGAACCGCGCGCACGCGCCCCCGGTGACGACCCGCCAGTCCTGCACACCCTCGGCCGCGTGGAACTGCGCCGCGGTGATCCGCCCGTCCATGCCGCCACGGTAGGCCCGCCGCTCGCCCCCGCGGCCCGGCGCCCGCGCGGGCTGCCCGGTCACCGCTCCCGCGGCCCGGTGTCCGCACCTGGTCCTTGCGCCCGCACCTGGTCCCGGTGGTCGCGCCCGGTGTCAGCCGGCGGCGTCCAGCCAGGCGAGCAGCACGTTGCCGACGGTGAGCAGCCCGAGGACCACGAGCCCGACCCGCAGCATCCCCTCGCCGACCGGCCCGCGCGTCGCCCCGGCCGCCGGACGGTCCGGTTCCTGGTCCGGGTGCCCCGGGGGGTTCACGTGCGCGGGGTACTGCGGTGCGTGCTCGACCGCGGGCTGCGGCCCGGTGCCGGCCGTGCCGGTACCGCCCGGCGTGGCGCGGGGGTGCGGGACCTCGGGCACCGGCGGTGCGGCGGGCGAGCGGAACACGTCGTCCACGGTGAGCTGGTCCGGGGCCGCCGGTCCGCCGAGCTCCGCGCTGAGGTACTCGGCCACGAGCGCCACGTCGGGCGTCGACAGCCTCTCCGGGAGCGCCGTCAGGTAGGGGGCGAGCTGGTCCTCGCCGAGGGCGACCGCTCCGCCGCGCACCTGCACGGCATCGAGGTCGTGCCCGGTCAGCCGGAGCACGGCCCGCACCGCTCCGCGGTGGGTCGGGGCGAGCAGCGCGGTCACCGCACCGGCCGACTCGGACACGCCCGCGACGTCCGGGGTCCGCCCGTACCCCTGGTGCCGGAGCGTGCCGCCGACCACCGCGACCTCCCCCGGCCAGCGCACGGTCTCGAGCACCACCACTCCACCGGGGCCCACCAGCACCCGCTCGATGGTCACGCCCGGTCGCCCGGGACGGTGCAGGTCGTGCAGGACGGTCCAGCCCTCCGGGAGGCGCAGCGGCCGGCGTGGCGCGTCCCCCGCGAGCCACGCGTCGAACCACGTGTCCGCCTGCGTGCGGGCGCGCGGGAGCCCGACGGCCGCCGGCGTCGCACCGGTGGCGTCGCGTCGTCGGCCCAGCCGTCGCGCCCGTCGCGCGTCCGGCTGTCCGGAGCCGTGGACCATCCGCCTCACCCCCGTACGCCCTTATCGGCCGGGATCCCGGGCCTGCTGAGCGAATGCCCCGGACGCCGCACGGGCCGGCCCCCCGCGGGATCACCGCTCCTCCCGTCCCGCGAGGTGGGCGTCGAGGTAGCGACCTACCAGGTCGACGCTGCCCGGGCCCTCGGGTTCGTGCACCTCGTACCGCCCGTCCACGCGTTCGCGGCCCTGGGTCATCAGCCGGATGGCGAGGTCGTCGAGCGACTCCTCGGCGTCCAGCGCCCCCGGCTTGCTCTCCAGCCGCCGGAGCCGCTGGAAGTCGTCCACGCCGATCAGCACCGCGACGAGCCTCCCGTAGCGGTGGAGTCCGATGCGCCCGCGCCCGAACGACGCCTCGTTGGCGAGCGAGGCGAGCTCGGACCGGAACTGGCGGGCGGTGACCTCGCGGGTGAGCGTCTGCATGCTCCGACGCTAGGACCGGATCG
>JAEWGQ010000005.1 GCA_023388235.1 Actinomycetes bacterium
CGCTCGGGTCGAGCGGGTCGAGGAGCACCCGGCCGAGCCGGCCGGCGGGTCGGGCTTCGCGGTCGCGCGCTGACGCGGGGCCCGGGCCGGCCGCGTGCGCCCCGCGCCGTCGCGGGTGTCGGAGGTCACCTCTACCGTCGGGGCATGGACGTCATCCTCATCCCCGGTTTCTGGCTCGACGCGTCCTCCTGGGCGCCGGTCTCCGCGGCCCTGGCGGCCGCCGGGCACACCCCGCACCCCGTCACGCCGCTGGGCGCGGGCGGCGCGGCGGACGAGGTCGCGGGCATCACGCTGGCCGACCAGGCCGCGGCGGTGGTCGAGCTGGTCGACGCGCTCGACGGCCCGGTGGTCGTGGTCGGGCACAGCGGCGGCGGCGCCGTGGCCCACGCGGTCGCGGACGCCCGCCCGGACAGGGTCGAGCAGGTGGTCTACGTGGACAGCGGCCCCCTGGCGGACGGCGGCGTGGTCAACGACGAGCTGCCCGACGTCGGCGGCGTGGTGCCGCTGCCGGACTGGGGCGTGTTCGAGGACGAGGAGCTCGAGGGCCTCACGGACGAGATCCGGGCGGACTTCCGGGCGCGGGCGCTGACGGTGCCGCCCCTCGTCGCCGCCGGGGCGCAGGTGCTGCACGACGAGCGGCGGTACGACGTGCCGGTCACGATCATCACGTCGACCATGCCGGAGTCCCTGCTGCGCGACCTCATGGCCAAGGGCCACCCGTACGTGCAGGAGCTCGCCCGCATCCGCGACGTGACCGTCGTCGAGCTGCCGACGGGCCACTGGCCGCAGCTGTCCCGCCCCGACGACCTGGCCGCGGCGGTCGTGCGCGCGGTCGAGCGGGAGGCGGAGGCCGAGGAGGGCCAGGCCGTCCCGACCTGATCCCGGGCGGGCCGGGCCACCCCCGGGCGGCCACCCCCGGGCCTGCGTGGATGACACGTCAGCCGACGCTCGCCTAGCATCGGCCGCGTCTCGCCGGGGTCCGCGCGCGAGGGGGAGCGCGACTGGTGCTCGACGGCCCCGGCAGGCCGACGTTCCCGTGCGGTCGGGACGCGCACACCCCCGGAGCGGCAGCAGAAGTGATCAGGATCGGCATCGTCGAGGACGACCCGGCGAGCGCGGCGCTGCTGGTGGACTACCTGCGCCGGTACGAGGAGACGCAGGGCGAGCAGTTCGCCGTGCGGACCTTCGCGGACGGCGCGCAGGTGGTCGCCGGCTACCGCCCGGACTTCGACATCCTGCTGCTCGACGTCGAGATGCCCGGCCTGGACGGGTTCAGCGCGGCCGAGCGCATCCGGCAGGTCGACTCCGACGTCGTCCTGATCTTCATCACGAACATGACGCAGTACGCGATCAAGGGCTACGAGGTCGACGCGCTGAGCTACGTGCTCAAGCCGGTGCCGTACTTCGCGTTCTCGCAGGAGATCAAGCGCTCGATCGCCCGGCTGCGCCGCCGGTCCGCGGACTACCTGCTGCTCGCCGTCGACGGCGGGCTGGTGCGGGTCGCGACGGACGACATCGTGTTCCTGGAGAGCCAGAAGCACCGCACCACGGTGCACACGGTGGACGGGAAGCACTCGGTGGTCGGCCCGCTCAAGGCCTTCGAGGCGCAGCTCGAGGGCAAGAGCTTCTTCCGCAGCAACAGCGGGTACCTGGTGAACCTGCGGCACGTGCTCGGGGTGCAGGGCAGCAGCTCGCTCATGGTCGGCGGGCACGACCTGCTGATCAGCCGCTCCCGCAAGAAGGCGTTCCTGGCGGCGCTGACCGACTACCTCGGGGCGCGGACGCAGTGATCGCGGCGACGCTGCCGGTCGAGACCCTGCCGGACATCCCGCGGGCCCTGACGGGGCTGGCGGAGTGGCTGGCGTGCCTGGTGTACGTGCTGCTGCGCCGGCAGCGGCTGCCGCGCGGGCGGCTGGTGGCGGTCGCGGCGGTGGCGCTCGCGGTCCAGGTGGCCGTGCAGGAGCTCGCGGACGAGCTGCCGCTGCAGCTCTGGACGCTCGGGATGGCCGCCGCGGTGGCGAGCATGTACGCGTTCATCGTGACCGCCGCGAAGGTCTCGGCGCGGGACGCCGGCTACTTCGCGGCGCGGGCGCTCGTGCTGGCGGAGCTCGTCGCGGCGCTGCACTGGCAGGTGCACTGCTTCTTCTTCCTGCCGGCGGGGCGCCCGGGCATCGAGTGGCAGGCCGCGTTCTTCGTGCTGGTGTACGCGGTGGCCTACGTGGGGGCGTACCTGATCGAGTCGCGCCACTTCCGGCCGGCGCAGGCGCTGGACGTCACGTTCGGCGAGCTCGCGTCGGCCGTGGCGATCGCGCTGGTCACGTTCTTCATGAGCAACATCAGCTTCCTCAACGCGAACACCCCGTTCAGCGGGCGGCTGGGGCTGGAGATCTTCTACATCCGCACGCTGGTGGACCTATGCGGGTTCGTCGCGCTGTACGCGCAGCAGGGCCAGCGGCTGCAGCACCGCGCGCGCTCGGAGGTGCGGGCGATCGACGAGATGCTCCGCCGCCAGCACGCCCAGTACCTGCAGTCCAAGCGCAGCATCGAGATCGTCAACCGCAAGTACCACGACCTGAAGCACCAGATCGGGGTCATCCGGGCCGAGGGGGACCCGCGCCGGCGCGCGTCCTACCTGGACGACCTGGAGGCGAGCGTGTCGGGGTACGCGGCGCAGGCCGACACGGGCAACGGCGTGCTGGACGTCATCCTCACGACGAAGAGCCAGGAGTGCGCGGAGCGCGGCATCGACCTGACGTACGTGGTCGACGGCGCGGCCGTGGACTTCATGTCGGCGATGGACGTGTCGGCGGTGTTCGGCAACGCGCTCGACAACGCGATGGACGGGGTGCTGGCGGTGCCGGACCCGGAGCGGCGGCTCATCAAGGTCGCCCTGTACGCGCGGGACCGGTTCGTGCTGCTGACGTTCGAGAACTACTTCACCGGCGAGCTGCGCACCGAGGACGGCGACATCGTGACGCGGCGCTCGGACCGGACGCGGCACGGGTACGGGCTGAAGTCGATCCGGTACACGGCGGAGAAGTACGGCGGCTCGATGACCGTGAACGTGGAGGACGACTGGTTCGTCCTGCGGGTGCTGCTGCCGATCCCGGAGCACCGGGAGGCCGGGCCGCGGCGGCCGGCGGAGCGCGCCCGCTGACGCGTGGCGGTCCGGGTGCGGGGCGCTGCGGCGGACGGGTGACGCCGTTCGGGTGACGTGGGGGCCGGCGGGGCAAGTTCACCCCCGGGTCCGCCCAAAAGGGGCAAATCGGGCACTAGCGTCAGCCGGGCCCGGCACACCGACGAGCCCGGCCCCCCGCGAGGAGGACCACGTGCACATCCGGCTGATCCCGCTGGCCGCCATCACCGACGCGGACGTCCAGGCGTGGCAGCGCCTGGCCGCCCACGCCGCCGCCCCCAACATGTACCTCGACCCGCGGTACCTGGTCCCGGCCCGGAACCGCGGGCAGGAGGCCGCCGACGTCCAGGTGCTGGTCGTGCAGGAGGCCGGCGAGTGGCTGGCCGCCCTCGCGCTCACCACGCGGACGATCGCGCCGCGCGTCCCGGTGCACGCGGCGACCACGGGCGGGACGTTCGCCACCGTGCACTCCGACCGGCACCACCCGCTCGTGCGCACCGGGCGGGAGGTCGAGGCGCTGGCGGCGCTGCTGCGCGGCACCCGCGACGCCGGGCTGCCGGGCCTGCTGCAGCTGCGGCGGTTCCCCGGGGAGGGGCCGCTCGCGGACGCGCTCGCGGAGGTGGCGCGCCGCACGCCGGTCCGCCTGTACGAGCGCCGCCGGGACCTCGGGGCCTTCGCGACCCGGGAGGCGCTGACGCTGCCGGCGCTCGCCCCGCTCACCGGCAGCGGCGTGCTCGACGGGCTGCCGCTGGCCACGGACCACCTGCCGCGCGACGAGCGGCAGAACCTCGGCCGCCGGGTCCGCGGGCTGGCGCGGGTCGCGGGCGGCCCGGTGGAGCTGCACGACGTCTCGGCGGACCCCGCGTCCGACGACGCCTTCGTCGCGCTCCAGGGCGCGGGCTGGAAGGGCGACCCGCTCCGCGGCGGCTGCGCGCTGCGCCTGGAGCCGGTCGCCGAGCGCTGGTTCCGCGAGGTGGTCGCCGGCTTCCGGCGGGACGGGGACCTCGCGGTGCTGCGGCTCGTGGCCGGCGGGCAGCTGCTGTGGATGGGGTACGCGCTGCGCTCCGGCGGGGCGTACTTCGGGTTCCTCGACGCCTACGCCGAGGAGCACCGCCGGTACAGCCCGGGGTCCGTGGGGCGGGTCGCGCTGTTCACCACGCTGCTCGCGGCCACGGACGCCCCGTTCGTCGACCCGGGGTTCGACTCGCGGTACGCCGTCGCGGCCCGGCTGTTCCCCGCGTCGCGCCCCGTGGTCGACCTGCTGGTGTCGACCCGCGGCCTCACCGCCCGGACCGTGCTGCGCGCCGCGCCCGTCGCGCGCCGGCTCGGCCTGCTCGCGTCGTGACCCGCTAGGCGACCGTGCCGGAGTCCCAGAGCTGCAGCGCCGACGCGACCGCCATGTGCATGTCCAGGTACAGGTACGACCCCAGGCGCCCGCCGAACCGCACCCCGGGCTCGCCCGCCGCCAGCTCGCGGTAGACCCGCAGGCGCTCGCGGTCCCGCGGGGTCGCCACGGGGTAGTACGGCTCGTCGCCGGGCGCGGCGAACCGCGACCGCTCCCGCATGACGACCGTGCGGTCCTGCGCGTGCCGGTCCTCCCGCTCGGGGTGGAAGTGCCGGAACTCGTGGATGCGCGTCCAGGGCACGTCGAGGTCCGCGTAGTTCATGACGCTCGTGCCCTGGAAGTCCCGCACCGGCAGCGTCTCGGTCTCGAGGTCCAGGGTGCGCCACCCCAGCGGGCCGGCGTGGTGGTCGAAGTACCGGTCGACGGGGCCGGTGTAGACGACGGGCACCTGCCCGCGCACGGCGGCCTTCGACAGGGGCTGGCCGGCGTCGAAGAAGTCGGTGCCCAGGCGGACGTCGATCCGCGGGTGCGACGCCATCGCCTCGAACCAGGGGCCGTACCCCGCGGCCGGCAGGCCCTCGTACGTGTCGGAGAAGTACCGGGAGTCGTACGTGTACCGCACGGGCAGCCGGGCGATCACGGACGCGGGGAGCTCGCGCGGGTCCGTCTGCCACTGCTTGGCGGTGTAGTCGCGGATGAAGGCCTCGTACAGCGGCCGGCCGATCAGCGAGATCGCCTTGTCCTCGAGGTTCGCGGCCGTCGCGCCGTCCCGCTCCGCGGCATGCCGGGCCACGAGCGCCCGCGCCTCGTCCGGGCCCATCGCCGCCCGGAAGAACTGGTTGAGCGTGCCGAGGTTGATCGGCAGCGGGTACACCTCGCCGCGGTGCGTGGAGTGCACCCGGTGCTGGTACCCGGTGAACGCGGTGAACCGGCGCACGTACTGCCAGACCCGCTCGTTCGAGGTGTGGAAGATGTGCGACCCGTAGCGGTGCACCTCGATGCCGGTGTCCTCGTCGACGCTGCTCCACGCGTTCCCGCCGAGGTGCTCGCGGCGCTCGACCACCGTGACGCGCAGCCCGGCGTCGGCCGCGCGCTCCGCGACCGTGAGGCCGAACAGGCCGGCTCCGACGACGAGCAGGTCCATGCGACGGCCTTCCGGGAGGGGTGGGGGACCCCGGCCGGCGCGGCCCGGGCGCGACGAGTGTAGGCCCGCCGTCGCCCGCCACCCGGCCCGCCGGACGGTGGTCGCGCTCCCACGCCCGGCGCCCGTGACCTGGCCGTGACCTGCCGGACTGTTCGTGCACGCCAAGCGACGGACTGTGCACCCGGCCGGTTCCGCCGTCGCCGCCGCTCCTAGCGTGACGACGCAGCCCGCCGGACCACGACGTCCCGGGCCGCGATCGGTTCGCCCGTGCGCGGTGTCGCGCACGTGCCGCCTCGAGCAGACAAAGGGAAGGTCGATGAAGACAACGAGAACGGCGTACGTCAAGGGCGCGGCGGTCGTCGCGGGGATCTCCCTGTTCGCCCTGACGGCGTGCAGCCCGGGGTCCTCGGACGAGGACAGCAGCGCCGGCGACAGCTTCACCACCCGCGAGGTCACGGACGGGAAGACGGAGTTCGTCGTCGTCACCAACCCCGGCGACGGGCCCGTGCTGTCGTACGGCAAGGACAGCGGCATCGAGCTCCTCACCGAGGAGGTCGACGGCAAGGAGCTCGCGTTCAAGGACATGAACGCGAACGGCGAGCTGGACACGTGGGAGGACTGGCGCGAGACCCCGCAGGACCGCGCCGCCGACCTCGCCGAGGACCTGTCGGTCGAGCAGATCGCCGGTCTGATGCTGTTCTCGTCGCACGAGCGCTCGCCCGCCGACGGCATCACGGACGCGCAGAAGGAGTACATGAAGGAGTCGCGGCTCCGGAACGTGCTCAACGCCGGCCCGAACGACGTCGAGGCGAACGTCACCTGGTCGAACCAGCTCCAGGCGTACGCCGAGTCGCTGGCGACCGAGGACGAGCCGTACGTCCCGGTGAACTTCAGCTCCGACCCGCGGTCCACCGCGGAGAGCGGCGGCAACTACAACGCGTCCGGCGACATCTCGCGCTGGCCGTCGAACCTCGGCCTGGCCGCGACGTTCGACCCGGAGACGATGACGGCGTTCGCGCAGACCGTGTCGGCGGAGTACCGCGCGCTGGGCATCGGCACCGCGCTCAGCCCGCAGATCGACCTCGCGACCGAGCCGCGCTGGCTGCGCGTCGACGGCACGTTCGGCGAGAACGTCGAGCTCGCGAGCGCGATGGCGAAGGCGTACGTCGAGGGCTTCCAGAGCACGCCCGGCGCCGACGGCTGGGGCACCGAGTCCGTCAACGCGATGATCAAGCACTGGGCCGGCGACGGCCCGGGCGAGGGCGGTCGCGAGTCGCACACGGAGGCCGGCAAGTACGGCGTCTACCCGGGCGACAACTTCGACGCGCACGCCGAGGTCTTCCTCGGGGCGATGGACTCCGCCGCGGTCATGACGGCGTACTCCATCGCGCTCGGCGCCGACGGCCAGCCCCTCGGCGGCGGCGACCGCATGGGCAGCGCGTACGACTCGTACCGCACCGGCCTGCTGCGCGAGAACTTCGACGGCGTCGTCGTGACCGACTGGGCCGTCACGGCCGGCGGCACCACCGACCCGGAGGCGTTCATCGGCACCTCCTGGGGCGCCGACGACCTGACGGTCGAGCAGCGGCACTACGCGATCCTGCAGAACGGCGTCGACATGTTCGGCGGCAACAACGCCGTCGAGCCCGTGCTCGCCGCGTACGACATGTGGCAGGCCGACTTCGAGGCCGGCGTGAACGCGGTCGACGCGGACACCCGGTTCCAGGAGTCCGGCACCCGCATCCTCACGATGCTGTTCCAGCCGGGCCTGTACGAGAACGCCTACCTGGACCTCGACGCCTCGAAGGAGGTCGTCGCGAGCCAGGACAAGCTGGACGCCGGCTACCAGGCGCAGCTCGACTCGGTCGTGATGCTCAAGAACGACGGCGAGACCATCAGCGCCGCGGACGCGGAGTCCTGGAAGGACAAGACCGTCTACATCCCGCGGAACTTCGACACCGGCCAGGCCGGCCTGTTCGGCCCGGGCGAGTACTCCGAGGGCCCCGGCCTGACGCTGGAGATCGCGGAGCAGTACTTCGGCACCGTCGTCACGGACGAGGCGGTCGAGGACGCGGACGGCAAGGTCACCGGCTACACGGCCCCCGACCTGTCCGACGTGGACCTGGTGCTCGTCGGCATGGACAGCCCGAGCAGCGGTGCGGTGTTCGCCAACTCCGGCCACGACTCCGAGACCGGCGAGTGGTACCCGCTGTCCCTGCAGTACCGCCCGTACACCGCGGACGGCGAGAACGTCCGGAAGGTCTCGATCTCCGGCGACATCCTGGCCGACGGCACGCAGGAGAACCGGTCGTACTTCGGCCACACCTCGCGCACCTCGAACGAGTCGGACCTCGACGCCTTCGAGCGCGCCGTGGCCGCCGTCGAGGCGTCCGGCAAGGACATCCCGGTGATCACCGTCCTCAAGGCGAAGAACCCGACCGTCCCGGCCGAGTTCGAGGGGAAGTCCGACGCGATCCTCGTCGGCTTCGGCGTCAGCGACCAGGCGCTCATCGAGACCGCCATCGGCCTCAACGAGCCCCAGGGCCGCCTCCCGATCGGCTTCCCGGCGTCCATGGACGCGGTCGAGAAGCAGCTCGAGGACGTCCAGGAGGACACCGAGCCGTACGTCGACGCGGCGGGCAACGCCTACGCGTTCGGGTTCGGCCTGAGCTACGCGGGCCCGATCGCGGGCTGATCGCAGCACCGCCCCGCGGGTGGCCGGCCGGACGCCGGCCGCCCGCGGGGCGCACCGCCGCAGCGGGCGGACGGTCGCGGGGTGGGCCCGCGGCCAGCACTCACCAAGGAGAGCAGCACAGTGAAGCGCAACAAGGCCCTGACCACCGGACTCTCGCTCGCGATCGCCCTCACCGGCGTCTTCGGGCTCGCCGCGTGCGGCAGCGACGACGACGGCAACGGCGGCGGCACCTCGGCCGGCAGCGAGGCCGCCAGCGAGTCCGACATCGCCGAGGACCTCCAGAACGCCCGGACCGCCGTCGCCGACGCGCTGGCCGAGGACGACTCGTGGGCCCAGATCATGCTCGCCAGCGACGTCCAGGCCCCGACCGTCAAGTACGGCCTGCTCGTGGTGCCCTACACCGCGTCCGACGCCGCGTCCCGCATCCAGGGGACCGTGAACATCGACGGCGGCAAGTACACGATCGACGGCGACTCCGCCGCGACCGGCAAGACCTGGCAGATCGACCAGGACGGGACCATCACCGAGG
Organism: Actinomycetes bacterium; assembly: GCA_023388235.1. Classification (GTDB taxonomy): domain Bacteria; phylum Actinomycetota; class Actinomycetes; order Actinomycetales; family Cellulomonadaceae; genus Cellulomonas. The sequence goes on from JAEWGQ010000005.1 coordinate 8,850, forward strand.
TCACCGAGTAGCCCTCGCGACCCGTCCGGGCCCTGTCCGGGCCCGTCCGGACCCGCCGGCCGAGCGCCCGCCCGCCCCCGTCGCGGGCGGGCACTCGCCGCCGGCGCACCGGCGCGTCCCGCGCGCCGTGACGACCGCCCGCCGGCCGGCGGCGACGGTCCGTGCCCCAGAACCGACCGATCGTCCGGTGCCGGCGGCCGGCGCCGCGGGCGCACCTAACCTGATCGCCGGCCGCACTCGAGGAGGACTGCAGTGAACGCCAGGGCGAAGAACGCCGCACGCGCGAAGACGCGGATGTCGAACAAGAAATTCCTGTGGATCTGGGTCCCGGTGCTCGCCGTGGTCACCGTGGTCACCGTCGTCGCGAACGTCGCGCTCGTGGTCGCCGGCGGCTGGGTCGCCTCGCAGCTCGGGTCGGGCACGTACGAGTTCACGAACTCGGCGGAGTCGGCCGACTGGGACACCGAGTACTACAGCGCGGACTTCGACAGCATCGACGAGGTCGACGCGGCCGCCAAGGAGCTCGTGGAGGAGATCTCCGGCGCGGGCGTCGTCCTGGCGAAGAACGAGGGCGCGGCCCTCCCGCTGGCCGCGGGCGCGAGCGTCACCATGCTCGGCCGCGCGGCCGCCGACCCCGTGTTCGGCGGCTCCGGCTCCGGCTCGGTCGACACCAACTCCGCGGTGAACGCGCGCCAGGGCCTGGAGAACGCCGGGTTCACCGTGAACGACGCGGTCTACGGCGCCATCGAGGCGTACGCCGCCGAGAACCCGCGCGGGTACATCGAGATGGACAACCCGGGCGCGTCCACCTACTTCATCGGCGAGATGCCGGTCGACGGCTACGAGGCGCAGTCCGCCTCGTTCGCCCAGTACCCCGACGCCGCCGTGGTCTACATCGGCCGCCCGGGCGGCGAGGGCGGCGACCTCACCCGCGACATGACGGACTGGGACGACAACGCCGAGCCCGGCCAGCACCAGCTCGAGCTGAACAAGGACGAGAAGGACCTGGTCGCGCTCGCCGAGGCGAACTTCGACACCGTCGTGATCGTCGTGAACTCCTCGACCACCATCGAGATGGGCGACCTGCAGGCGGACACCGGGGTCGACGCGATCCTGCTCGCCGGCTCCCCGGGCGCCACCGGCCTCAACGCCGTGGGCCGCATCCTGTCCGGCGACGTGAACCCGTCCGGGCGCACCGCCGACCTGTGGGCCGCGGACTTCACCGCCGACCCGACGTACGCGAACTTCGGCGGGTTCCTCTACGACAACCTGTCCGTGTCGTACCCGGTCTCCTCGATCGAGACCGCCACCTCGAACGCGACGGTGACCGACGAGGCGCCGTTCGTGAACTACGCCGAGGGCATCTACGTCGGCTACCGGTACTACGAGACCGCCGCCGCCGAGGGCTTCCTCGACTACGACGACGCCGTGGTGTACCCGTTCGGCTACGGCCTGAGCTACACCGACTTCGCCTGGCAGGTCACCGGGACCGAGGCGGGCGCCGTCGACGGCACCATCGCGGTCACGGTCCAGGTCACCAACACCGGCACCGTCGCGGGCAAGGACGTCGTCGAGCTCTACTACTCGGCGCCCTACACCCCGGGCGGCATCGAGAAGGCCGACGTCGTGCTCGGCGACTTCGCCAAGACCGGCGTGATCGAGCCCGGCGCCGCCGAGTCCGTCACCCTCGAGCTGCCCGTCGAGGACATGGCGTCCTACGACTACCAGGACGCGAAGGCCTACGTGCTCGAGGCCGGCGACTACACGATCTCGGTCCGCACCGACTCGCACACCCCCGCCGCGGGCACGGAGCCGATCACCTACACGGTGGACTCCGACGTCGTGTACTCCGGCGAGAACCACCGCGCCTCCGACCTGGCCGAGGTCACGAACCAGTTCGACGACGTGTCGGCGCAGTTCGTGTCCGAGCCCACCGAGGGCAAGGTCGTCGCGATGTCCCGCGCGGACTTCGCCGGCACCTTCCCGACGGCCCCGACCGCCGACCAGCTGGTCGCGGACGACGCCGTGGCGGCCGGCTTCGCGGCCTGGGACCACGAGGCCGAGGCCGACGCGTTCACCGGCGACATGCCCGCGACCGGGGCGGACAGCGACCTGTCGCTGATCGACCTGCGCGGCCTGCCGGCGGACGACCCGCAGTGGGACGAGCTGCTCGACTCGCTGTCCGTCGGCGACATGACCGACATGCTGCTGAACGGCGCCTACCAGACCGCCGCGATCGGCTCGATCGGCAAGCCGCAGACCACCGAGCCCGACGGCCCGGCCGGCTTCTCCTCGTTCATCAACTCCTCCATCAACGGCGTGGCCTACCCGTCCGAGTTCCTCATCGCGCAGACGTGGGACGTCGACCTGGGCCGCGCGATGGGCGAGATGCTCGGCAACGAGGCGATGTTCAAGAACATCAACGGCTGGTACGCCCCGGCGGCCAACCTGCACCGCTCGCCGTTCGCGGGCCGCAACTTCGAGTACTACTCGGAGGACCCGTTCCTGTCCGGCACGATGATGACCTCGGTCTCCAACGGCGCGGCGACGAAGGGCGTCTACACGACCCTCAAGCACTTCGCGCTGAACGACCAGGAGACCAACCGGGTCAACAACGGCATCGCCACCTGGGCGACCGAGCAGACGATCCGCGAGCTGTACCTCAAGCCGTTCGAGATGGCCGTCAAGAACATCACGATGGACGTGTCGTACCTGTCCGACACCGACGGCACCCGGTCCGACACCACCGTCGGCGCCACCGCGGTGATGAGCTCGTTCAACCGCATCGGCGCCACCTGGGCCGGCGGCTCCGAGGCGCTCATGACGAACGTGCTGCGCGGCGAGTGGGGCTTCGAGGGCTTCGCGATCTCGGACTTCAACCTGTACCCGTACATGAACCCGAACCAGGGCATCAGCGCGGGCACGGACCTGACGCTGACCTTCCAGCCGTCGAAGTCCTTCGCGGACACCTCGTCGGCCAAGGCGGTCACCGACATCCGGGAGGCCACGCGGCACATCCTGTTCGCCGTCGCGAACTCCAACGCGATGAACGGGCTGGCGCCCGGGGCGACCGTCGCCTACACCCCGCCGACCTGGGTCTACATCCAGATCGTCGCGACGGTCGTGATCGGCCTGCTGCTGCTGGCCGGCGCGTTCCTGGTGACGCGGCGCGTGCTGCGGAACCGCCCCGCGGCCGCGCCCGCCGCCCCGGCCGAGCCGGCGACCACCGCCGCGGGCCGCGGCACCGACGCGCCGTAGCGGCCGGCGGCGCCCCCGGGCGCGGGTCACC
>JAEWGQ010000064.1 GCA_023388235.1 Actinomycetes bacterium
GCGCCCGGGGTGTGAGCCGCCCGTGAGGAACGTGGCGCGGACCGTATGGAAGTCGTCAGGACGTGCTGCGGCGCCCCGTCGCTGCGGTGTGATGGGGCGGTGTCCTGCGCCTGCGTCCGGCACCGCCCCCGGGCGGCCGCCCCGTCACCACTACGATCGCGGCCTGGGGTCGGAGAAGGGGGCACGGCATGACGCGGGGTCGCCTGCGCGTCCTGCTCGGGGCGGCGCCCGGGGTGGGCAAGACGTACGCGATGCTCGAGGCCGGCCGGGACCTGCGCGCCGACGGCACGGACGTGGTCGTCGCGGTGGTCGAGACCCACGGCCGGGTGGCGACGGCGGCGCTGCTGGACGGGCTCGAGGTCGTGCCGCGCACCCGCGTGGAGCACCGGGGCGTCGCCCTCACGGAGATGGACCTGCCCGCGGTGCTCGCCCGCCGGCCGCAGGTCGCGCTCGTGGACGAGTACGCGCACACCAACGCGCCGGGCTCGCGCCACGACAAGCGCTGGCAGGACGTCGCGGACCTCCTGGACGCGGGCATCGACGTCGTGACGACGGTCAACATCCAGCACATCGCCTCGCTGAACGACGTGGTGCGCACCATCACCGGCGTGCCGCAGCGCGAGACCGTCCCGGACCGGGTGCTGCGGGCCGCCGACCAGATCGAGCTCGTCGACCTCGCGCCGCAGTCCCTGCGCGACCGGCTGGCGGAGGGCAACGTCTACCCGGCCGAGCGCGTGGACGCGGCGCTGTCGAACTACTTCCGGCTGGGCAACCTCACGGCGCTGCGCGAGCTGGCGCTGCTGTGGCTCGCGGACGAGGTGGACTCCGCGCTGCGCAGCTACCGCGCCGAGCACGCGATCGACGCCCCGTGGGAGGCGCGCGAGCGGGTCGTGGTCGCGCTGACCGGCGGCCCGGAGGGCGAGACGCTGCTGCGGCGCGGCGCCCGGATCGCCGCGCGGTCGGCGGGCGGCGAGCTGCTCGCCGTGCACGTCAGCGCGCAGACGGGGCTGCGGGACAGCGACCCGGGGTCGCTCGCGGAGCAGATCGCGCTGACCGAGCAGCTCGGGGGCACGTACCACCAGGTCGTCGGCGAGGACGTGCCGCGCACCCTGGTGGAGTTCGCGCGGTCGGTCGACGCCACCCAGGTGGTCATCGGGATCAGCCGCCGGGGGCGGCTCGCGGCGGCGCTGACCGGCCCGGGCATCGGCGCGACGGTGATCCGCCTCGCGGGGCCCATCGACGTGCACATCGTGAACCACGCGGCGGCCGGCCGGTTCACGCTGCCCCGGCTCGCCGGCGGCGCGCTGACCGCCCGGCGGCGGGCGCTCGGCTTCGTGCTGTGCGTCGTGCTCGGCCCGCTGCTCACCTGGGTGCTGGAGGCCACCCGCACGGAGACGTCGCTGGTCGGGGACGTGCTGACGTACCAGATCCTCGTCGTGGTGGTCTCGCTGGTCGGCGGGTTCTGGCCGTCGCTGCTCACCGCCGTGCTGTCCGGGATCAGCCTCGACTACTTCTTCATCGACCCCGTGCACACCGTCACGGTCGCGGAGACCCGGCACGTGCTCGCCCTCGGCTTGTACGTGCTGAACGCCCTGCTGGTGAGCGCGGTGGTCGACGCCGCCGCCCGCCGCAGCCGCGCCGCGCAGCGCGCCCGGGCGGAGTCCGAGCTGCTCGCGACCGTGGCCGGCGGCGTGCTGCGCGGCCAGGACGCGATCGGGTCGCTCCTGGCGCGGGCGCGGGAGGCGTTCGGGCTGGCCGGGGTGCGGCTGCTCGCCGGCGACGAGGTGCTCGCGGAGTCCGGGACGGTGCGGCCGGGTGCCCCCGGGGTCGAGGTCGACGAGCACACCGTCCTGGTCCTGGACGACGGCGCCGAGACCGGCCCGGGCGCCGCGACGGCGGAGCTGGACGGCGCGGGCGGGCGGCTGCTCGGGGTGGTCGTGACCCAGGTGGCGGCGGCCCTGGAGCACCAGCGGCTCAGCCGGACCGCCGACGCGATCGGCCCGCTGCGGGAGACCGACCAGGTGCGCAGCGCGCTGCTGTCCGCCGTCAGCCACGACCTGCGGCGCCCGCTGACCGCCGCGACCGCCGCCGTGAGCAGCCTGCGGTCGGCGGACGTCGACTGGTCCCCGGCGGACCGCGAGGAGCTGCTGGCGACGGCCGAGGAGAGCCTGGCGACGCTGACGGGGCTGGTCACGGACCTGCTCGACGTCAGCCGGCTGCAGGCCGGTGTGCTCGGGGTGTCCTGCCGCCCGACCGACGTCGACGACGTGATCCTGCCCGCGCTCGACGAGCTGCGGCTCGGCCCGCACGACGTGCACCTCGAGCTCGACCCGGACCTGCCCGCCGTCCGGGCGGACCCCGCGCTGCTGCGCCGCGTGATCGTCAACGTGCTGGCGAACGCCGTGCACGCGAGCCCGCCGGGCGTGCCGCCCCGCGTGAGGACCAGCGCGTTCGCCGACCGCGTCGAGGTGCGCGTGGTCGACCACGGCCGGGGGGTGCCGGCCGACCGGCGGGACGACCTGTTCCTGCCGTTCCAGCGGCTCGGTGACACCGACAACGCCACGGGCCTCGGCCTGGGCCTGGCGCTGTCGCGCGGGTTCACGGAGGGCATGGGTGGCACGCTCAGCCCCGAGGACACGCCCGGCGGCGGGCTGACGATGGTGATCGCGCTGCGGCAGGCGGGCGCGGGGGAGGACGAGGCGTGAAGATCCTCATCGCGGACGACGACCCGCAGATCCTGCGGGCGCTGCGCATCACGCTGCGCGCGCGGGGCTACGAGATCCTGACGGCGACCGACGGCACCGCGGCGCTCAACCAGGCGATCGAGCACCGGCCCGACCTGTACCTGATCGACCTCGGGATGCCGCACCTGGACGGCGTCGAGGTGATCCAGGGCCTGCGGGGGTGGACGAGCGCGCCGATCCTCGTGCTGTCCGGCCGCACGGGGTCGGCGGACAAGGTCGAGGCGCTGGACGCGGGCGCGGACGACTACGTCACCAAGCCGTTCGGCGTGGACGAGCTGCTGGCGCGCATCCGGGCGCTCACCCGCCGGGTGCCGGGTCAGGACGCCGAGCCGCTCGTGCGGATCGGGGACGTGACGGTCGACCTCACGGCGACGACCGTCACCCGCGACGGCACCCCGCCCGAGGCGGTCCGGCTGACGCCGACCGAGTGGCGCATCCTGGAGATCCTCGTGCGGAACGCCGGGCGGCTCGTGACGCGGCAGACGCTGCTGTCGGACATCTGGGGCTCGGAGCACGTGACCGACACCGGGTACCTGCGGCTGTACCTGTCGCAGCTGCGCAAGAAGCTCGAGCCGGACCCGGCTGCCCCGCGGTACCTGCTCACCGAGCCCGGCATGGGCTACCGGTTCGACCCGGCCGGCGGGCGGGGCGGAGCGGCCTGACATCGCCCGGCAGCGCGCGCCCGCACGCGTCTGACCTGCGCGTCTGTCCGCTCTCGGGCGGTACTTGCCGTTCTGTCCGATTTCTGTATAGTTCTCCCCGTTGAGCGACAACGGCAAACCTGCCGCAAGGCAGGGACGCAAAGCCACGGGGCCCTCTGGGCCAGCCGGGCTACCGAACCGACTAGGAGTCACCATGACGTACCCCCTCGAGGCCCAGCTCCCCACCCAGGCGACGTCCTCGCTGCTGACGCCGGGCGAGGTCGCGGTCATGTTCCGCGTGGACCCGAAGACCGTCACCCGCTGGGCCCAGGCCGGCAAGCTCTCGGCCGTGCGCACCCTCGGCGGCCACCGCCGCTTCCTCGAGTCCGAGGTCATGGAGCTGCTCGGCGCCGTGCCGCAGCAGGTCGCGCGCTACTGAGCGGCGGACGCCGCACCTCTCGCGAACGGCCCCCCGAGCAGCTGCTCGGGGGGCCGTTCCGTGTGCCGGGGGCGGTTCCCGCGGGACGCGGGCCGCTCGGAGCGGGTCGCTGGGAGCGGGTCGCTCAGAGCGGGTCGAGCAGCGTGGCCAGCACGGCCCGCCGGACCTCGGCGACCGTCCGCTCGGGCTGGAACGCCAGCCACTCGAGCCCGGCCACCAGCGTCGCGCCGAACATCGCCGCCGCCGTCAGCGACGGGTCGCGCTCGGGCCAGGTGGCCGCGACGACCTCGGCGAACACGGCGAACGACTCGTCCCGGACCTGCCGGATCGAGTCCTGCCAGTCGCGCCCGGTCCGGAACACCTCGGCGACCAGCACCTTGGCGAAGTCGGGGTGCCCCTGGATCTGCTCGAGCAGCTCGTGCACCAGCGCCCCGACGGCCTCGCGCCCGGACTTCCCGGCGGAGGCGCCGCGCAGGGCCGCGGTCAGCCGGCGCTGCCCCTCGCCGAGCACGGACTCGAACAGCGCCGACTTCGACCCGAAGTTGTAGTAGACGCTGCCCTTCGCGACGCCCGCCCGCTCGGCGATGTCGTCCACGGAGGTCGCGGAGAACCCGCGGTCCGCGACGAGCGCGACGGTCGCGGCGGTGATGGCGTCGCGGGTGCCGCCGCGGGGCTCGTCGGCGCGCCGCGGCCCGGCCGGTGCGGGTGCATCGGACGCGGCCGGGCCGTCGGTGGTGCGCATGGTGCCCAGCCTGTCAGATCGTCAGGGCGGGGTGGAGGCGGGACAGGCTCCAGGTCCGCAGCCGCCCGGCGCGCCAGGCGGTGACCGCCAGCGACCCGACGAGCACGGCTCCCAGCACCCCGACGGAGAGCCACAGCCGCCCGTCGATGCCGCCGGTGATGGTCTGGCGCAGGCCGGTGACGGCGTAGCTCATCGGCAGCAGCGGGTGGATGAACCGGAAGAACGCCGGCGTGGTCTCCACGGGGTACGTGCCGCCGGACGAGGCCAGCTGGAGCATCAGCAGGGCGAGGATCGCGACCTTGCCGGCCGCCGCCCCGAGCACCGCGACGAGCATCTGCTGCACGGCGAGGAACGTCGCGGCGACCAGCAGGGTGAAGCCGATCGTCCCGAGCGCGGTGGACATCTGCAGCCCGACGCCCCAGTGGATGACGCCGAGCATCACGGCGACCTGCGCGACCCCGATGGCGAGCGCGGGCAGGTACCCGGCGAACGCCGTCCGCCAGCCGGCCACGGGGGTGGCGAGGGCGCGCGAGGGCAGCGGCCGCAGCAGCAGCCAGGTGATGAGGGACCCGACGAACAGCGCCAGCGGGATGAAGAAGGGCGCGAAGCCCTCGCCGAAGCCCTCGGCGCGCGCGACGTCGTGGGAGTCGAGCGCCACGGGGGAGGAGATGACGTCGGCGCGCTCGGTGCGGGCGGCGTCGGAGTCGTCCGGGATCCGCGCGGCGCCGTCGGACAGCCCGTCCGCGATCTGCTGCGCGCCGTCGCCCACCTTGTCGGTGCCGTCGGCCACCTGGCCGGCGCCGTCGGCGAGCGTGCCGGTCCCGGCGGCGAGGTCGGCGGCCCCGTCGGCCAGGTCGTGCGAGCCGCTCTGCAGGCGGTTCGCGCCGGTGGCGAGGGTGCCGGTCGCGCCGGCGAGCTGCTGGGCGCCGGCGGCGACCTGGCCGGTGCCGGACGACAGCTGCGTGGCGCCGGCGGCGAGCTCGCCGGACTTGGTGGCGAGCGTGCCGAGGCCCGTGCTGAGCTGGGCGGCGCCGGCGTCGAGGTCGTGCGCGCCCTGGACGAGCTTCTGGAGCTGCGCGGCGGCGGCCTGCTGGGCCTGGGCGTCGGGCAGGCCGAGGCCGTTGACGGTCGTCTGCAGCTTCGTGAGCGCGTCCTGGATGGCGCCGGCCGTGGCGAGGTCGCCGGCGGCGGCGTTCTGCTGCGCGACCTGGGTCAGCGAGGCGCCGAGCGTGCCGAGGCTGCCGGTGAGGGTCTGCGCGGCGGCGGACATCTGCGTGGTCGAGGTCGCGAGGGTGTCGACGCCCTGCCGGACGGCGTGCGCGCCGGAGGCGAGCGTCGTCGAGGACCCGGCGGCCTGCTGGGCCCCGGTGGCGAGCTGCCCGGCCCCGGTGGCGAGCGTCTCGGCGCCGCGCGCGGCCTGGCCGGCGCCGGCGGACAGGGTGGCCGCCCCGGACGCGAGCTGCCCCGCGCCGGAGGCGAGGGT
>JAEWGQ010000079.1 GCA_023388235.1 Actinomycetes bacterium
ACCGAGCGCCGCGGCTCGAGCAGCCCGCCGAGGCCCGCGTCGGCGGTGTCCTCGAGCAGCGGACGCGCGGCGGGCGCCAGCAGCGGGGTGCGGGCGAGCCGCTCGACCAGCCGCTCACGCAGCGCGCCGTCGAGCCAGCCTCCGGGCAGCCCCGTTGGGACCAGCGCCAAGGGGTCATCCCCGGCGTCGGCGAGGGTGGTCGCGAGCCGCGCGTACACGTCAGCCGCATGGTCGAGCACCGCGTCGGTGAGCGGCCCCCGTGCCACATGGCGCCGTGCGGGGTCGAGCGGGAGCGTCGCCACCAGCAGCGCCGGGACGCCGCATGGCTCGTCGGTGGGCGTCGGCGCATGCACCACGCGGTCCCAGTGGGCCCCCGCCCCCGCGACGGGCACCGCCCAGGCGACCCGCCATGCGCGCGCGTCACGCTCCTCGACAGGCCGATCGGCGAGCAACGCCAGGTCGAGCTCGCCCTGCGCGGACGCCACATGCCACCGCTCGCCCACCTGCGCGATGCGACGCACCGGCTGCTCGGCGCCGTCGTCCTCGACGACGATCTCCACGAGCCCGGGCAGCGCCAGCAGCAACGGATCACCCACTGCGGCGAGCAGCGCGCGCACCTCGTCCGTGGCGACCTCGTCGCGCAGCTCGAGCACCACAGCCGTGTCGTAACCGGTGGGCGGGGCGCCCTCGGCGGGCAACGGCAGCCGCAGGGCAGGCAGGGAGCCGTCCCGGCGGCGCACCTCCTCCGCCAGCGCGGGCAGCTCGGCGGCAGCCTCGGCGAGCAGCTCGCGGGTGTCCGCGAGCGAGAAGCGCACCCCGCCCGACGTGGACAGCACCGAGACCTCGTCGGCGACGGAGCGCACCGCGGCGAACCCCACCCCGAACCGGCCGACGACTCCGGGAGCCGCCCGGCCCTGGCCCTCCTGCGCGTCCCGCTTCGCCGACGCGCGCATCGACGCGAGCGACGCGACCCCGGCGGCATCGAGCGGCGCGCCGGTGTTCGCCGCGACAAGCACAGCGCCGTCTGGTGTGGTGGCGAGCCGCAGCAGCAGCCTGCCCGGCACGCCCGCACGGGTGGCGGCGTCCGACGCGTTCTGCGCCAGCTCGACGAGCACACGGTCGCGGTAGTACCCGCGGGCGTGGTCCTCCTCGGCGTTCGCGTCCTCGCGCAGGCGCGCGGGGTCCGCGCGCCACGTCCCCAGCACCCGCTCCCGCAGGTCGCGGGTGCCGAGGACGTCGGCGGTCACGGCTCCGGCTGGGCGGCGGGCGGGTCGGGGACGACCTCGGCCTCGGCGGTCACCTCGGCCACCTCGACGGCGACCTCGGCGGGCGCGCCGGCCGCCGGCTCCTGCGCGGCGGCCTCCTGCGGCGAGCGTGCGGGCTCGTCCGCCGGCTCGCGGGCCACCACGGTCGGCTCGACCACGAGGTCCCGGGCGACGGGCACGTCCGGCCACTCGGACGGCCGCGGCTCGACGTCGGTCTCGGAGTGCGCGCCGCAGCCGTGCTCGAACGCGACGACCTTGCCGTCGTCCGGCGACCACTCGTTGACGCAGACGCCGAACACGGTGCCCAGCGGCCCCTGCAGCGGCACGAGGAACCCGCACGTCAGGCACGGCTCGGCGGACGCGACGGACCCGGCGGTCGCGGGGCCCTGCCGGCCGCGGTACCAGCGCTCGGCGGCCTCGGAGATGCCGACGGGCGACAGCACGCGGTTGCGCGCGAGGGCGAGCTCGCCGATCGCGACCTCGTCGACCTCCGGGTCGCCGGTCGGCACGAAGCCGGGCTCCAGGCGGGGGTCGTCGGGGCGGAACGGCAGGACGTCCCCGGGGCCGATGTCGCCCGGGCGCAGCCGCTCGTCCCACGGCACCCACGCCGGCGCGAGGATCGCGTCGTCCCCGGGCAGCAGCACGGCCTCGCACACGGTGGCGGTGCGGGCGCGCGGCACCCGGGACAGCGTGACCGTCCACACCCAGCCGCGGTAGCCGCGCGCGGTGCACGCGAACCGGTGGGAGACCAGCCGGTCCGCCTCGACGGTGTACCCGAGGTGCTCGCCGACGTCGGAGGCGTGCTCCGCGATCTCGAGCGCCGCGGCGCGCGCGAGCTCGACGGCGCCGCCGAGCACCGCGTCCTGGGTCGCCGCTGCCATCTCAGGCCTCGAGGTCGTCGGCGACGGCCCGCAGCAGCGCGGCGACCTGGGTGGCGCGGGACTTCTCGGGGTAGCGGCCGCGGCGCAGGTCGTTGCCCACCCGGTCCAGCACCTTGATGAGGTCCTCGACGATGATCGCCATGTCGTCCGCGGGCTTGCGCGCGGCCTTCGCCACGGACGGGACGGGGTCGAGCAGCTTGACCGCGAGCGCCTGGGGGCCGCGGCGGCCGTCGGCGACGCCGAAGTCGACCCGGGTGCCGGGCTTCGGGGTGCCGATGCCCGCGGGGAGGGCGGAGGCGTGCAGGAACACCTCGGTGCCGTCGTCGGCGGCGATGAAGCCGAAGCCGCGATCGGTGTCGAACCACTTGACCTTGCCGGTGGGCACTGCGATCCCCTGATGTCGTCGGAAGCGAGCACGGCCCGACGTCGGGCCGTACGTCACCAGGCTACCGGCACCGCCGCTCCCCCACCGCCGCGATCCCGGGCCCTCAGCCGAAGGCGACCCCGTCCGCGTCGTCCTCGCCGCCGTCCAGGGCCTGCAGCCGCGTGGAGGGCTGGTAGACGGTGGCGAGCAGCGCGCGGGCCTCGCGCAGGGCGGTCAGGTACACGAGCGACACGTGCAGCGCGGAGTACGGCGAGCGGATGCTCGGCGAGGACTCCTCGGCGATCGCGTCCAGGTAGGCGTCGAGCACGTCGCAGGCGGCGAGCACCCGCGCGCTGGGCTGCGAGCGGTGCAGCTCCGGGTCGAGGTCCGCCACCGGCACGTCCAGCAGCTCGGACACGATGCGGACCAGCGCCTCGGTCGACGCCTCGAGCGGGTCCTGCGGGGCGAGGATCTCGGCGGCGCGGGTGCGGGCCAGCGCCATCAGCGGGATCTCGTCGTCGTGGTGCCCGGCGGTCGCCAGGACCTCCAGCACGAGCATCGCGCGCAGCCGCTCCCGCCCGAGCAGCACGAGCGCCTGGTGCAGGTTGCGCACCGTGCGCCCGGCGCCGGACACGGAGTTCACGACGCGGAAGACCTTCAGCGCGATGGCGGGGTCGGCGGCCGTGAGGCGGGCGAGCCGCCGGTAGGAGACGCCCGGGTCGCCGAGCTGCACGAGCAGCCGGCCGGCGACCATCGCGTGGTGGGCGAGCGCGGGCCGCGTCAGCACCGTCGGGCGGCGGAAGTGGTACCCCTGGAACAGGTCGAAGCCGGCGTCCTGCGCGGCGAGGAAGTCCTCCTCGTCCTCGACGTGCTCGGCGATCAGGGCGGCCGTGGGGGCCTCGCGGCGCAGCCGGGCGGCGAACGGCGCCAGGCGGTCGCCGACGTCGGACATGTCGACCTTGACGTAGTCGGCCAGCGGCAGCAGCCGCCACCGGGCGTCCCCGGGCACGAAGTCGTCCAGCGCGATGCCGAAGCCGAGGGTCCGCAGCCGCTCGATGCCGGCCACGACCTCGTCGTCCCCGGGCACCTGCTCCAGCACCTCGAGCACGACGCGGTGCGGGTCGAGCGCCACGGGCAGCTCGTCGACGATGAACGACCGCGGCACGTTGACGAACAGGTCCCCGTTGCCGGCCAGGTCCTCGACGCCGAACTCCGTCAGGGTCGCGACGATGACCGTCGCGGTCGCCCGGTTGTCGTCGATGCCCGGGCGGACGCCGGACTCCTCGGCGTCGGCGCTGGCGCGGAACAGCAGCTCGTGCCCGATGGGGCGGCTCAGGACGTCGTAGATGCCCTGCCGCGCGACGCACACCTCGTGCGTCGCTCCGGGCAGGTGCCCGGCGGTGATCGGGGCCATGCGGGTCCCTTCCGGTCGGCCGCCCTGGTCTCGGGCCGCACTGTGGCGTGACACCTGGTTCATCGGCATCGTGACCGCAGACATGAGGCCCGTGACCGCGCGGACCGGCTGCTCAGCCCTCCGCGAGGCGGTCCAGGGCCAGCGCCGCGAGGACCGCGGGCCCGACCGCGAGCGCCTCCTCGGCGAACCGCGCACCCGGGGCGTGGTTGTACGCGGCGGTGCGCGGGTCCGTCCCGGCGGGCGTCGCGCCGAGGCCCAGGTACGCGCCGGGCACCTCCTGCAGGACGTAGGAGAAGTCCTCGGCACCGGGCAGCGGCTGCGGCGCCGGCAGGTACGCCTGCTCCCCGAACAGGGCGCGTGCGAGCCCCGCGACCCGCTCCACCTCGGCGGGCGTGTTCACCGTGACGGGGTAGCCGGGGCGGTAGTCGACGGTGGCCGTCAGCCCGTGCGCCGCGGCGATGCCCTCGCACACCCGGGCGAAGCGCTCCGGGACGCGCTCGTGCGCCTCCTGCGAGAAGGACCGGACCGTCGCCTCGATCCGCGCCTCGGCCGGGATGACGTTGTCGGTGGTGCCCGCGTCGATCCGCCCGACGGTGACGACGACGGGGTCGAACGCGTCGAACTGGCGGGTCACCATCTGCTGCAGCGCGAGCACGATCTCCGCGGCGACCGGCACGGGGTCCAGCGCCAGGTGCGGCATGGACCCGTGGCCGCCCCGGCCGTGCACCGTGACGTGCACGGTGTCGGCGGCGGCCAGCAGCGTGCCCGGGCGGCTGGTGACCAGGCCGGCGGGCAGGATCGCGGACATCACGTGCAGGCCGTAGGCGGCCACGACCCGCTCGCCGGCGGCGTCCAGCACGCCCTCCTCGATCATGCGGCGCGCGCCGGCGTCGCCCTCCTCCCCCGGCTGGAACATCAGCACGACCGAGCCGGGCAGCTCCGCCCGGCGGGCGGCCAGCAGCCGCGCGGCGCCGACCAGCCCGGCGGTGTGCAGGTCGTGCCCGCACGCGTGCATCACGCCGGGCTCCTGCGACGCGAACGGCTCGCCGGGCTCCTCGGTCACCGGCAGCGCGTCCATGTCGCCCCGCAGCAGCACCGCGGGCCCGGGCCGCCCGCCGCGCAGCACCGCGACGACGGACGACAGGCCGGTGCCCGTGCTGACCTCGAGGTCGAGGGGCGCCAGGGCCTCGAGCACCAGGGCCTGCGTGCGCGGCAGGTCGAGGCCGAGCTCGGGGGTGCGGTGCAGGGCGCGCCGCAGGGCGACCACCTCGGGGAGCTGCGCGGCGGCCTCGGCGCGCAGCGCGGACAGGACGGCGGGGTCCAGCATGGTCAGGCCTCCACGGGGGCCGGCTGCTCCGCCGGCGTGTCGACGGGGTACATCAGGCGCTCGGACACCAGCCACGACCCGACGGCGGACACCGTGAGGCCGGCGGCGGCGTAGACCGGGACGAGGCGCAGGGCGTCCTGCGCGATCAGCCACTCGGCCACGAACAGGAACGTACCCCCGAACAGGGCGATCGCGGCCCCGGCCGGCACGCCCAGCCCGACGGCGCGGATCGGCACCGGGAACAGCCGCGCCCCGGCCACCGGGGTGACGCCGAGCTGCAGCCCGACGCACACCGTGAACAGCGGCGCCGCGACGGCGTACGGCAGCACGCCCGCCGCGAGGCCGAGCATCAGCGGGACGACCAGCACCGCGGCGGCGGTGAACCCCGCCCGGATCAGCGCGAGCGGCCCGAACCGGTCGGCCAGGAACCCGGACGCGATCATCGCCAGCAGCAGGCAGGCCAGCGCGACGGTGTGCTGGGACGTCGCCTGCGCCTCGGTGTACCGCCCGGTGTGGCCGGCGAACTCCGGCAGGTACACCGACCCGAAGTACACGCCCATGGTCGAGCCGATGGTCAGCATGAACGCGAGCGCCATCCGCCCGGCGTGCCGGCGCAGCAGGGGCCCCGGCGCCTGCGGCCCGGCCGCCCGCGCGCGCTCGAACACGGCGGACTCCGGCACGCCCCGGCGGATCCACACGGCGAGCAGCCCGCACAGCGCCGCGACGGCGAACGCGATCCGCCAGCCGCCCTCGCGCACCGCGTCCGGCCCGAGCACCCCGAGCAGCACCGCCAGCACGGCGGTCGCCCCGAGGGTGCCGAGCGCGTCGCCCGAGTAGGCGAACGCCCCGTAGCGGTGCCGGCGCTCGGCGGGCGCCACCTCGACCACGTACGTGGCGGCGGTCGCGACCTCGCCGCCCATGGCGATGCCCTGGAGCACCCGGGCCGCGACCACGACGACGGCCGCCCACCAGCCCGCCACGGCGTACGTCGGCGCGACGGCGATCAGCGCGGACCCGACGGCGATGAGGGACACCGAGACGAGCAGGCCCGTGCGGCGGCCCCGCGTGTCCGTGATCCGGCCCATCAGGTACGACCCGACGGGCCGCGCCACGAAGCCGATGGCGAACACGGCGTACGCGCCGAGCACCTTGGCCACCGGGTCGGCGCCCGGGAACACCTGCCCCGCGAAGTACGGCGCGAGCAGCCCGTACATCGTCCAGTCCAGCGACTCCACGAAGATGCCCGCCGTGCTGGCGACCACCACGCGCGTCCGGCGCACACCCGCCACCGCTGCCTCCCGATGCCGGCGCGTCTCGACGGCGCGCGGTGCACCGCATCGTGCCGCGCGCCCCGGGAGGACGGCGGCCGACGCGCCGCGGGCCGCGCCGCCCGCCGTATCGTGGTGCGGATGGCCACGTTCAGCGAGCACCTGCGCGGCAGGTCCGACGACGACCTGGTGCGCCTGCTGCTGCGCCGGCCCGACCTGGCCCACCCGTCCCCCGCGACCCTCGCGTCCCTCGCGGCCCGCGCGACCAGCCGGCCGAGCCTGGAGCGGGTGCTGGCCGGCGTGGACGCCGCCGTGCTCCAGGCCGTCGAGGCCGTCGTCGTGCTGCTGGACGGCGCCGACCCCGGGGCGGGCGTGCGCGCGCGGGACGTGGTCGCCGCCGTGGGCGCGGACCGTGCGGCCGCCCCGGCGG
>JAEWGQ010000123.1 GCA_023388235.1 Actinomycetes bacterium
CGGAAGACGAAGTGCGCGTCGTCCGCCGCGGTGAGCAGGTCGTTCGTCCGGTCGACCACGGACTGCACGAGCGCCGGGCCGTCGAAGGTCAGCGTGAGGACGCCGTCCGTCGCCGCGAAGGAGGCCGCCGCCGCGAGCGCCTCGGGGGGCAGCTCCGGCGACTGTCCACCGACGGACACGACGACGGGCGCGGACACGACCTTCTCCGCGAGGGCGAGCGCGGCGTCCGTCTCGTCCTGCGTGATCGTGGGCTCGACGGGCTCGGTGGGCAGCTCGACCGGGCCGTCGGCGACGAGCCAGCTCTCCGTGATGGTCGCGGGCACCTCGTCGGTGACCAGCGCCGAGCCGTCGGCGGCCGGCGTGCTCGTGGGCGCGCCGTCGACGAACTGCACGGCCCCGTCCACGGGCTCGATCTCCAGGCTGCCGCGCAGCGCCTCGACCTGGGCGTCGAGGGCCGCGTCGTCGACCGTGACCAGCGGCTCCGCGTCCTTGCCGCCGAACAGGTGCTGCCACAGGCGCGCCGGGTTCATCGAGAACGACGTGAGCTCCTCGGCCGTCCCCGCGGCGTCGAAGGTCAGGCCCGCCGTCGCCGGGTCGAGCGTCGTGCTCGCCTCGCCCGCCACGAGCGTGATCGGCTCGGCCGCACGCGGCCCGAGCTCGGACTCGAGCCGGTCCTCGGCCGCCGTCCGGGACAGACCGCCGACGTCGACGCCGGCGACGCTCGTCCCGCTCGGGACCTTGTCGGAGAAGAACCACTGGGCGCCCGTGTACAGGCCGCCCAGGACCAGGACGGCGACCCCCGTCCACAGCAGCCCACGGGCCCAGCCGCGCCGCGGCCCGTCCTCGTCGAAGCCCTCGAAGGGAGAGGCCTCGCGCGAGTCGTCGGGCGGGACCGGCGTGAACGCGCTGGGCGCGGCGGTCGCCGCGGTGCCCGACGGCGCGGTGCCCGACGCGGTCGTGCCGGGGCCGTCGGCCGCGCCGGTGGCCCCCGCCGCAGCGGCAGCGTCCGGCGCCTGGCCCGCGGTCGCGGGCTCGTCGGGCGAGGCCGGCGAGAGGATCGAGGTGCGCACGACGGGCGCCGGCCGGGACCACGGGTCGACGGGCGGGATCACCTGAGTCGCGTCGGGCGCGGTGCCGCTCCCCTCGTCCGTGGGTCGGCTCTGGTCGCCCTCCTGCGCGGGGACGACGGGCACGACGGCGGTCCGCTCGGCCGCGCGCTCGTCGGCCGGGTCTCCCCCGGCCGGGGCGGCCGCCCGGTCGGTCGGCGTCGCGTCGACCGACGGGCCGCTCGCGGACGGCGCTCCGGAGACCGGGGCGTCGGGGGCGGCCGAGGGATCGGCCTGCGCGCCCGGGGACGGGACGAGCACGGCCGGGACGTTCGGGTCGAACGCGAACACGCGCGGGACGTACGGCTCCTCGTCGCCGTCGTCCGCGGTGGCGGCGTGCGCCGGGGTCTCGGCAGCGCCGGCCGCCGGCACGTCGGCAACCGTCTCGCCGGGGGTGGTCGGCGTCGGCGCGCCGGGCGCCTCGACGGGGTCGACCCTCGACGCCTCCGGCGCCGGGGCGTCCGCGACGGACGCGTCCGTACCGCTCTCGGTCTGCGTACCCGCGTCGGGTTCGACGGCGGAGCTCGCGGAAGCAGCGGCGTCGGCGTCCGTACCGGTCGCCGTGTCGGGCTCGGCGGCGTCGTCGGCCGCAGCAGCGGGTGTCGCCGCGTCGGCTCCCGGAGGCGCGTCCGCGTCGGCCGGGGACTGGGCCGGGGCCGCGGTGTCCGGCGCCACCGCGCCGTGCTCCGAGGCAGCCGCGGGCTGCGCGGACTCCTGCTGCGGGGCGGCAGCCGGCTCCGGGGCGGAGGACGGCTCCGGGGCGGAGGACGGCTCCAGGGCGGAGGCAGACTCCGGGGCGGAGGACGGCTCCCGGGCGGCGGCAGACTCCGCGGGAGTCTGCGCCGCGCCGTCCGGCGCGGCGGCGTCGACGACGGGTGCGTCACCCGTGGTCGCGGCGGCGCCGGTCACGTCGGTGCCGGTCGCGTCGGTGCCGGTCGCACCGGCGGTCGCAGCCCCGGTCGCGGTGCCGGCCGCGGTGCCCTGCGGTTCCGCGGGGGCCGGCACGTCGTCCGTCGGGGTCACGCCGGGATCCTCGGCCGCAGGGCCGGGCTCGACCGGTTCCACGCCCGCCGGACCGGGGTCCACGGGCGAGGTCGGGCCGGAGGCGTCCGGGACGGTGTCCGCCGGTTCGTCCGCCGACGTGGTCGCGGGGACGTCGCCGGAAGCGTCGGTAGCCTGCGCACCGGGGCCGGGCGCCGTCTCGGGAGCCGAGGGCTCGACCGTCTCGGCGGGCTCCGGCACGGCGTCCTGAGGGGAGTCGAGATCGGCGTCTCGGTCGGTCGGCTGACCCATCCACTGTCTCCGTGACGAAAGGCGCGCGGCGGTCCGCGCGACGACGAGGGGTGTGCGGGGATCCGCACGGCGAATACTAGCGGGACGCGAGGGGGTTCTCGGGTCCGTCGTGCCTGGTGGGACGCCCGTGCTGGGCCGTGCGGACCGGGCGGTCGCTGAACCACGACCGGGGCAGGAAGGCCGCCGCGGCGACCACGAGCATGCCCCCGTAGATCCAGACGTACCCCACGGGCTCGGCCGGCACGAGCACGTCGCCACCCGGACCCTGCAGCGAGAGGAGCTGCACGACGACGACCCACCCGATGCCGAAGCCCAGGAGACCCGCCATCCCGCCCCAGGCGCGGGCCAGGGTGGCCGCCGCGAGGACGGTGAGCAGGGCGAGCACGATGCCGAGCCCGGCCCCGCCCGGGAGGTCGACGCCCAGGAGGTGCGCCCGGTGCGCGACCGTGCCGACGAGCCCGACGAGCGCGCCCACGAGCGCGCACGCCACCCCGCGGCCCACGAGCCGCCCCGTACCGGTCTCCACGGGCCCCAGGCTAACGCGTGGGTCCGGGCGGGACCTGGTCGCCCGGGAGAGCAGGGCCGGAGGGAGCGTAGAACTCGTGTGAAGGGACGGGCGCCAGCACGTCGTTGCTCAGGGCGTACCACCCGAGCAGCACCGGCTCGCCCCCCGCGGCGGCCGTCACGTGCTGGACCTGTGTCGCGTGCGCGCGCATCGCGCCGAGCACGTCGTCGAGCACGGGCCCCACCGGCACGCTCACGAGCGCGGGCAGCGACGCGTCGGGACGCGCGAGCGGGGGCAGCGCCTCGTCCGGGTCCGGGAGCGTGAGCCGCGCGTCGGCCGCGAGCAGCTCGAGCGCGCCGGGGTGCTCGGCGAGGGCGCGGCGTGCCGCGCGCACCGTGGTCTCGGGGGCGACGACCTGCCACAGCGCGGGCAGCGGCTCGCCGTCCGCGGCGAGGAGCTCGAGCGCGCGGACCGTGACGTCGTGGGCCCGGACGTGGTCGGGGTGGCCGTAGCCGCCGCCCGCCTCGTACGTCGCCACGACGGCGGGACGCCGGTCCCGGACCACCGCCGCCAGGCGGGCGGCGGCCTCGTCGAGCGGGACGCCGACGAACGCGCGCGGCGGGAGCTGCTCGGTCGCGACCCCGCCGGCCACGCCCGGCGCGACCCAGGCCATGCCCGAGTCCTCGAACCGCACGGTCGCGCCGCCGTCGGACGGCTCGACCGGGCTCGTGACGGTGTCGAGGAAGACGTGGTCCCGCACACCCAGCGCGGCGAGCGCGCGGGCGAGCTCGGTCTCGCGGAACGCCGCGAGCGCGGGCCCGTCGCCCTCGAGGTGCCCGACGCCCGTCGGGTGCGCGGGCGTGTCGATCACCTCGCCCCGCTCTCCCCGCGTGCACGTCACGACGGTGACCGGCTCCCCCGCGCGAGCCCAGGTCGCGAGCAGCGCGCCCGTCGCCAGGGTCTCGTCGTCGGGGTGGGCGTGGACGGCCAGCAGGCCGCCGTCGGGCACGACGGCGGCCTGCTGCCTCTGCGGGACGGTCACCCCGGGGGTGGCGTCAGGCGCGCTTCGCGCGCGAGACCGCGCGGGCGCGCTCGGTCTGGTCGAGGACGACCTTGCGGATGCGGACGACCTCGGGCGTGACCTCGACGCACTCGTCCTCGCGCGCGAACTCCAGCGACTCCTCGAGCGTGAGGTGGCGCGGCGGGACGAGGTTCTCGAAGTTGTCGGCCGTCGAGGACCGCATGTTCGTGAGCTTCTTCTCCTTGGTGATGTTCACGTCCATGTCCTCGTTGCGCGAGTTCTCGCCGACGATCATGCCCTCGTAGACCTCCTGCGTGGGGTCGACGAAGAACGAGCCGCGCTCCTGGAGGTTGATCATCGCGAACGGGGTCACCTTGCCCGCGCGGTCGGCGACGAGCGAGCCCGTGGTGCGGGTCTCGATCGCGCCGGCCCACGGCTCGTAGCCCTCGGAGATCGACGACGCGATGCCGGTGCCGCGCGTCTCGGTGAGGAACCGCGTGCGGAACCCGATGAGGCCGCGCGCCGGGACCATGAACTCCATGCGGATCCAGCCCGTGCCGTGGTTCGACATGGTCTCCATGCGGCCCTTGCGCTGGGCGAGGAGCTGGGTGACCGCGCCGAGGTACTCCTCGGGGACGTCGATCGTCATGCGCTCCATGGGCTCGTGCGTCTTGCCGTCGATCGTGCGCGTGACGACCTGCGGCTTTCCGACCGTGAGCTCGAAGCCCTCGCGGCGCATCTGCTCGACGAGGATCGCCAGCGCCAGCTCGCCACGGCCCTGGACCTCCCACGCGTCGGGACGCTCGGTGGGCAGGACGCGCAGCGACACGTTGCCGATGAGCTCCTTGTCGAGGCGGTCCTTGACCTGGCGGGCGGTGACCTTGTGACCCTTGCCGCCACGGCCGGCCAGCGGGGACGTGTTGATGCCGATGGTCATCGAGATGGCCGGGTCGTCGACCTGGATGAGCGGCAGCGGCCGCGGGTCGTCCGGGTCGGTGAGCGTCTCGCCGATCGTGATGTCCTCGATGCCGGCCACGGCGACGATGTCACCGGGGCCCGCGGACTCCGTCGGCACACGGTCGAGCGCCTTGGTCTCGAGCAGCTCGGTGATCTTCACGTTCTGCAGCGTGCCGTTGGCACGGGCCCACGCGACCGTCTGGCCCTTGCGGAGCGTGCCGTTGAAGATGCGCAGCAGCGCGAGCCGGCCCAGGAACGGCGAGGCGTCGAGGTTCGTGACATGCGCCTGGAGCGGCGCGCCCTCGTCGTACGTCGGGGCGGGGATCTTCTCGATGATCGTGGCGAACAGCGGCTCCAGGGAGTCGCTGTCGGCGGGCAGCGTGCCGTCGGGCGGCTGGATCGTCGAGGCGCGGCCCGCCTTGGCGGCGGCGTAGACGACCGGCACGTCGAGGATGGCGTCCAGGTCGAGGTCCGGGACGTCCTCGTGCAGGTCGCTCGCGAGGCCGAGCAGCAGGTCGGTGGCCTCGACGACCACCTCGGAGATGCGCGAGTCGGGCCGGTCCACCTTGTTGACCACGATGATCACGGGCTTCTTGGACTCGAGCGCCTTGCGGAGCACGAAGCGCGTCTGGGGAAGCGGGCCCTCGGACGCGTCGACCAGCAGCACCACGCCGTCGACCATCGACAGGCCGCGCTCGACCTCGCCGCCGAAGTCGGCGTGGCCCGGGGTGTCGATCACGTTGATCGTGATGCCGTCGGGCTGGCCCGCCGCGGCCGCCGCGGGGCCGGAGTACCGGACCGCGGTGTTCTTCGCGAGGATCGTGATGCCCTTCTCGCGCTCGAGGTCGCCGGAGTCCATCGCGCGCTCGTCCACGTGGGCGTGCGCACCGAAGGCGCCGGACTGCCAGAGCATGGCGTCGACGAGCGTGGTCTTGCCGTGGTCGACGTGGGCGACGATCGCGACGTTACGCAGATCGCCGCGCACACGGGTATCCGTGGGCGTCGAGGGCACAGACATGTCAGGACTCATTCCGCGAGGGGGGGAGATCAGAGGGCGCGACGACGTCGAGCGCCGATCGATTGTACGCGCACGCGGGCCCCGGCACGAGGGGCGCTCGTGCCGGGGCCCGCGTGGTGCTGCGGTGCCCGGTCAGACCTGGCCGGGCGCCTGGTACACCGAGCCCGAGTCGGCGTCGGGGTCCTCGGCGGCGGGGGCGGCGGTCCGGCCCGCCTCCCGGGCGGCGGCCTGCTCCAGCAGGCGGTCGCGCTCCTCGCGGCGCAGCTTCTGCTCGGCCGGGTTCGGCACGGGCACCGCGGCCAGCAGCCGGCGGGTGTAGTCCTGCTGCGGGGCGCGCAGGATCTGCTCGCGCGGGCCGACCTCGACCAGGTCGCCCTTGTTCATCACGGCGATCCGGTTGGACAGGATCTCGACGACCGCCAGGTCGTGGCTGATGAACAGGCAGGCGAACCCGTACTCCCGCTGCAGCTCCTGGAACAGCTCCAGGACGCGGGCCTGCACCGACACGTCGAGCGCCGAGGTGGGCTCGTCCGCGATGAGCAGCTTGGGCGACAGGGCCAGCGCGCGGGCGATGCCGACGCGCTGGCGCTGGCCGCCGGACAGCTCGTGCGGGTACCGGTTGCGCATGGCGCGCGGCAGGTGCACCCGGTCGAGCAGCGACTCGACGCGGCGGTCGAGCTCGGCGCCGGACGCGACCTTGTGCAGCTTGAGCGGCTCGCCGATGGACTCGCCGATCGGCAGGCGCGGGTTCAGCGAGGAGCCCGGGTCCTGGAACACGATCGACACGTCCTGGCGGACGGCGCGCAGGTCCTTCGGCTTGATGCCCGCGAGCTCGACGCCGTTGATCTGCAGCGACCCGCCGGCCACGGGCAGCAGGCCGACGGCCGCGCGGCCGACGGTCGTCTTGCCGGAGCCCGACTCGCCGACCAGGCCGACGACCTCGCCCTTGCCGATGGCGAGGTCGATGCCGTTGATGGCGCGGAACGCGGGCACCCGGCCGCGCGCGGGGTACTCGATGACCAGGTCCTTCGCCTCGAACGCGAAGCCGGTCTGCGAGGTGTCGATGGTGCCCGGCCGCGGCAGCGGCTGGCCGAGCGGCCGCTCGGAGACGTGCAGCGCGGTGGTGCCCTCGGCCTCCGCGACCGGGTGCTCGCCGTTCAGGCCGCCCGCGGCGAAGGTCTCGGACCCGAGGTGCGGCACCGCGTCGAGCAGCTGGCGCGTGTACGGGTGCTGCGGCCGGTTGAAGATCTCGTCGGCGCTGCCGGACTCGACCACGCGGCCGTTCTTCATCACCATCACGCGGTCGGACAGGTCCGCGACCACGCCCATGTCGTGCGTGATGAGGATGATGCCCGCGTCGACCCGGTGCCGCAGGTCGCGCATGAGCTTGAGGATCTCGGCCTGGACCGTCACGTCGAGCGCGGTCGTCGGCTCGTCCGCGATCAGCAGCTTCGGCTCGCACGCGAGCGCCTGGGCGATCATCGCGCGCTGGCGCTGGCCGCCGGACAGCTGGTGCGGGTACTTGTCGACGGCCTCGGCCGGGTTCGGCAGGTCGACCATCCGCAGCAGCTCGATGGCACGCTCGCGGGCCGCCCTCGGGGTCATCTCGAAGTGCACGCGCAGCGTCTCGATGATCTGGAACCCCACGGTGTACACGGGGTTCAGCGCCGTCATCGGCTCCTGGAAGATGACCGCGACGTCCTTGCCGCGCACCCGGCTGAGCTGCTTGTGGTTCAGGCCCAGCAGCTCGCGGCCCGCGAGCCGCGCGGAGCCCTCGGCGCGCCCGTTCGGGGGCAGCAGGCCGATCAGCGACATCGACGACTGCGTCTTGCCCGAGCCGGACTCGCCGACGATGGCGAGGACCTCGCCGGGGTGCACGTCGTAGCTGACGTCGACGGCGGCCGGGAACCACTCGCCGTCGACGAAGAACTCGACCATCAGGTCGCGGACCTCGAGGATCGGCGCCTTGGCGTCCGGGCCCGGTGCGGCCGGCCGGCCGGCGGCGGAGGCGGTGTCAGTGGTCACGGTTCACGAGATCCTTCCGTGGGGCGAGCCCGCGCAGGGTGTGCGGGCCGCGCGACGTCGAGACGGAGGCCGGTCCCTGGTCTGGGACGATGGCCGCATGGTCTCGGCGGACGTGGTGGAGTACAGGCCGGCCTTCGGCCGGGTTCTTGCGGTGGTCGTGGCGGCCTGCGCCGCGGTCGGGCTGGTGACCGGTCTGGTCTCCGACGCCGCCGCGACCGGGCCGTACGTGGCCCCGGTGCTGCTGGTCGCGGTCTGGGTCTGGGCGGCCTACTGGCGCCCGGCCGTGATCGTGAGCCCGGCGGGCGTCGAGCTGCGCAACGTGACCCGGACGATCGAGCTGCCCTGGCCGGCGGTCGAGCGGGTGGACACCCGCTTCGCCCTGACGCTGCACACCGCGTACGGCGACTACGCCGCGTGGGCCGCCCCCGCACCGGGCCGCGCCCGGGTGGTGACGTCCCGCGCCGAGGACGCCCGGAACCTGCCGGAGTCGAGCTACGGCCCCGGCGGCTCGGTGCGCCCCGGCGACCTCGCGTCCAGCGCGTCCGGCCAGGCGGCGATGATCGTGCGCGCCCGCTGGGAGGAGCTGCGCGACGCCGGCGTCCTGGACGACCCGCGCATCGAGCGCGCGCGTCCCCGGGTCCGCTGGCACGTCAGGACGCTGGCCGCGATCGCCGTGCTGATCGCGGCCAGCGTGCTGACCGTCGTGCTGTGACACTCAGGCGCTCGCCGCGGCCTCGGCCTCGGTCCGGCGGGTGTCCGCCTTCGCCAGGGCCCGCTTGGTCGGGATGCGCCGCTGCCGCGGGTCGAACGCGTCGCGCAGGCCGTCGCCGATGAAGTTCACGCACAGCGCGATCGTCACGATGAACAGGCCCGGCCACCAGAACAGCCACGGCCGGGTGGCGAACGCGGTCTGGTACTGGTTGATGAGCTGGCCCAGGGAGACCTCGGGCGGGTTGATGCCGAACCCGAGGTAGGACAGCGCGGTCTCGAGCAGGATCGCCGAGGCCATGAGCAGCGTCGCGTTGACGATGATCACGCCGACGGCGTTCGGCAGGATGTGCTTGAACATGATCCGGCCGTTCGAGGCGCCGGCGACGCGCGCCGCGTCCACGAACTCCCGCTCGCGCAGGGTGAGGAACTGCCCGCGCACGAGGCGCGCCATGTTGGTCCACGACACCAGCGACAGGGCGATGGCCAGCGACCACGGGTTCGCCCCGCCGACCAGCACGCCGAGGATGGCGCCGATCATGATCACCGGGATGGTGATGATCATGTCGGTGAACCGCATGAGGAAGTTGTCCAGCCGGCCGCGGAAGAACCCGGCCAGGGCGCCGACGAGGACGCCGATGACGGTGGACAGCAGGCCGATGACGAACATGACGGTCAGCGACTGCTGCGTCCCGCGCATCACCATCGCGAACCCGTCGTGGCCGACGTTGTCCTGGCCGAACGGGTGCTCGCCGATGACGAACCGCCCGTCGAGCCAGCCCATCGTGGGGGCGCCGCCGGCGTGCACGATCGGCGACAGGTCCTTGTAGCCGTACTTCCACCAGCCGGGGATCGGGCCCCAGCCGATGGACGTGGTGACCAGCAGGATGACGGCGGTGAGCACGACGGCCGAGATCATCGCGCCGCGGTGCCGCAGGAACCGGCGCAGGACGATGCGGCCCTGCGAGAGGCCCTCGACCTCCTTGAGCTCGATGGCGTTCTCGACGTTCTCCGCCGGGTCGACGATGCCCTCGTTCGGCTCGAGGGGAGGAGTCATGCTCATGAGTTCACCCGGATCCGGGGGTCGAGCGCCGCGTAGACGAAGTCGACGACGATGTTGGCGAGGATGAGGAGCGTGCCCGTCACGAGGAAGTAGCCCATGATCGGGTCCGCGTCCTTGGTCGCGAGCGACTTGATGAACAGGGCGCCCATGCCGCTCCACGCGAAGATGCGCTCGGTGATGATCGCGCCGCCGAACAGGGCCGCGATGTCGAGCGGCACCACCGTGGCGAGCGGGATCAGCGCGTTGCGGAACGCGTGCCGCATGGTCACGACCCGCTCCGAGAGGCCCTTGGCCCGCGCGGTGCGGATGTAGTCCTGGTTCATCACCTCGAGCAGGCTCGCCCGGGAGTACCGCGTGTAGCTGGCGAACGAGATGAGGATCAGCGCGATCGTCGGCAGCAGCAGGTGCGTGAACTTGTCGAGCGACTCGACCCAGAAGTCACCGGTGAGGCCCGGCGTCTGCGACCCGATGGTCGCGATGGGCCGGCCGTTGATCTGCGAGGCGTTCGAGTAGTTGAACCACACGCGCATCACGCGGTCCACGAACGTGAACGCGCCGACCGCGAACGCGGTGATCGCCGCGGCGCGCATCGAGATCGCCCGGTCGTAGCCGCCGAACAGGTACCCGACGACGAGGCCGACCACGATCGCGCAGACCGCCAGGCCCAGCATCAGCCACAGGCTGGCGTTCACGAACACGTACTGCAGCGGCACGTAGAGCGCGGCGCCGATCGCGACGGTGGTGAGCGAGGCGTACAGCGCGCGGCGGTTGCCCAGCCCGGCCGTCAGCGCGACGACCGCGAACGCGACGCCCACGCCGAGCACGGCGATGCCGGCGATCCCGAGGCTCGGGTTCAGCAGCCAGTCGGTGTTCGAGATGAACAGCAGGGCGCCGACCGTCGCGAGCAGGGACGCGGCGAACGAGATCCACCGGGTCCGGCGCGTGCCGCCGATGATCGAGGACCACACGACGCCGGAGATCACGGAGATGATCCCGATCCACAGCGGCGGGACGTGCGGGTCCGCGAGGAAGTCGTTGAAGCCGATCGCGCCCCAGAGCTTGAGGAGCACCGCGACCCAGAACGAGGGCAGCGAGTACAGCACGAACGACAGGAAGGTGACGCTGTAGTCGAACCGGGTGTACTGCCGCAGCGCCGAGACGATGCCGACGAGGACGCCGAGCCCGACCGCGACCACGATCGAGGTCGTGACCAGCTGGACGGTGCTCGGGAACGCGGTGCTCAGCAGCGCGGAGACGGGGCGGCCCGTCACCCAGCTCGACCCGAGGTCACCCGTCAGCAGCGACCCGAGCCACTTGAAGTAGCGGATCACCGGAGGCGTGTTGAGGTCGAGCGCCGCGACGCGGGCCGCCATCATCGCCTCCTTGTTGGGGGCGGTGCTGGTGCGCAGGTCCTCGAGGGGGTCCAGCGAGTACGCCAGGAGCATGTAGACGATGAACGTCGCTCCGAGCAGCACGATCGCGGACGACACGAGGCGTCGACCGAGGAAGGTCAGGGTGGGCGCGGCGTTCCGGAACCAGGAGCGTCGCGCCGTGACCGGTGCGTCGGGCGCGGTGGGTGCGCCGGAGGCACGGGTCGTGACAGAGGTGGCCATGGGGTCCTTGCCTCACGGGAAGGGGTACTCGCAAAGCGCAAGTGTAGGCACTCCCGGTAGGGGTGCTGTGCGCCTCGGGCCTGGGTAGGCCGACGGAGTGCCCGCTGGCGGTGGTGTCGGGGGCACGGCAACGGGGGTACCGCGGTGGAGCCGCGGTACCCCCGTGCCGGCGTGCTCAGACGAGCGTCAGGTCACTCCGTCGCGGACGCGCTCGGCGCGTCCAGCGAGTCGGAGGCGCTGATCTCCCACTCCCAGTAGTTCCAGAAGATGGTCGGGGACAGCGGGATCGTCGAGACGCCCTTGAGGACGTCGCGGCTCGCGACCACACCCGGGAACTGGAAGATGTTCACGCCGAACGCGTCCTGGTTGAGGAGCGTCTCGATCTGCGTCGCGAGCTCCACCTCCTTGTCCGAGTCCGTGTTCGTGGCGACCTCGGCCCAGAGGGCGTCGACGTCGGCGTTGGAGTAGCCGCCGTAGTTGTTCTGGCCGCCCGTGACGTAGTTCGCCTCGGCGTTCAGGATGAACGTGTTGGTGGACTGCCAGCCGAAGAGCGCGGCGTCGTACGTGCCGGTGCCCAGGATCTCGCCCCACTTGTCGTCACCGTTGTCGATGACGTTGAAGCCGGCCTGCGAGGCCGAGGCGGAGATGAGCTGGAACTCGTTCGCGCGGCGGACGTTCGACTTGCCGTAGAGGAAGCGGACGTCGACCGGGGTGGTCACGCCGGCCTCGGCGAGCAGCGCCTTGGCGCCCTCGACGTCGACGTCGGTCCACGCGTCGGAGCCGTTGTTCGCCACGACGTCGTCGTAGCCCGGCGAGCCCGGCACGAAGAGGAACGAGTCACGCGTGGTGGCGTCCTCCTGCAGCGGGGTGATGAGCTTCTCGATGATCTCCTGGCGCGGGACCACCTTGAGGAACGCCTCGCGGACCTTGCGGGCCTTCTCGGCGTCGCCGCCGTAGGTGGCCGGGTCGAACGGGCCGCCGTTGTCGAAGGTCAGGTCGACGTGCTCGTACGTGCCCTCGGGGGCGGTGCTGTAGGAGACGCCGTCGATGCCGTCGAGCGTCGCGAGGACGTCCACGGACGACTGCGGGGCGATGAGGTCGACCTCACCGTTCTGGAGCGCCGTCACGGAGGCCAGCGGGTCCTCGGTGTAGCGGATGGTGATCGAGTCGACCTTCGGCTCCGGGCCCCAGTCGAAGGACTCGTTGCGGGTCAGCGTCAGGTACTGGTTCTCGACGTACTCCGAGATGACGTACGGGCCGTACGAGAGGTACAGGTCCGGGTCGTCCGGCAGCGAGGTGAAGTTGAACGCGTTGGTCCAGGTGTCCGCGATCTTCGCGAGCGCCTCGGCGTCGTTGTTCTTGAAGGCGTCCTCGACGGCCTTCTTGGCCTCGGTCGGGTCCTCGATGCCGAGGGCCAGCTTGCCGACGACGTGCGCGGCGACCGGGCTCGGCTGGTTCATCGCCAGCTCCCAGTCGGAGCGCGGGGTGTCGTAGACGAACGTGACCGAGCGGCCGTCGTCGCCGATCTCCGGGAACGTGGTGATCGCGTTCAGCGCCGGGGAGCTCGAGTCGAAGTAGACCTGGCCCTCGCCGACGATCGCGTTGCCCTCGTCGTCGGTCTCGACGTCACCGGCGGCGACCGTGTCGAACATGTCGTTCTGGGCGCCCCAGTACAGGATCATGTCCGCGGCGTCGACCGGCTCGCCGTCCGACCACTCGACACCCTCGTTCACCGTGTACTTGACGGTGAAGGGGTCCTCGGAGACGACCTCGTACGACCCGAAGTCCTCGTTCTTCTGGAGCTTCAGGTCGCCGTCGTAGTAGTTGAAGAACGACGTCATGAGGTAGACGACGTTGGCGTTCGTCGTCGCGTTGCCGTTCGCCGTCAGGTTGTTGGTCGAGCGGAAGGGCTCGTTCCAGCCGACGTTGACCGAGGTGCTGTCGTTGATCTCGCTCTCCGGGGCCGGCGTCGAGCACGCGGTGAGCACGAGGGCTCCCGCGGCCGCGACGGCCAGGACGGCGCTTGTTCGCCTGATCTTCAATGTTCCTCCTGTGAAGGTGGCGCCCAGCGTCGATGACCACCCCCGGCCCGGACGGAGCCGGTCGGGGGCGGCGGACGCACGGTCCCGCCATGGATGCGCCAACGGTAGTGACGTCCATGGCGACAATTCGGACACACGACCCCCCGGAGGGCGATCGTTACCGGATCGATACTGAGCAGTAGTGTCCAGCATTCGGGACGGAACATGACCGTAACATCCCGGAAACATCCGGTTCCAGCCGCTCCGGCCCCGCGGCGACCACCCTGCGGACGCCCGCGCCCAGCGGGAACCGGGCCAGGTGTGCTATGTCCGCGGGTCAGCGCGCCGCGCGCCCCCGCCTGCCGGGGCGTTGACGCCGCGCGCCGGCACGTCCAGCATGGGCCGCACCCGAGCACACCGAGGAGCAGCGATGGCCCGGACGACCGCCGACGAGGGCGCCGGCTTCACCGCCGAGGAGCGCGCCGCGATGAAGGAGCGCGCCCGCGAGGTCCGCGCGCAGCGCACGCGGGCGAAGGCCGACCCGGAGCCGGAGGTGCTGGCGAAGATCGCCGAGCTGCCCGACGCGGACCGGGCGCTGGCCGAGCGCGTGCACGCGCTGGTCCGCGAGGCGGCCCCGCACCTCACGCCCCGGCTCTGGTACGGCATGCCCGCCTACGCGCGGGACGGGAAGCTCGTCGTGTTCTTCCAGGCCGCCGCGAAGTTCAAGGCCCGCTACGCGACCCTCGGGTTCGACCACGGCGCCGCCCTGGACGACGGCGAGATGTGGCCCACCGCGTACGCGCTCACCGCGCTCACCCCCGAGGTCGAGGACCGCATCCGCGCGCTCGTGGCCCGCGCCGCCCGCTGACGCCTCAGCGGCGGACCGAGGCGGTGACCGTGAACTTCGGGTTCCGCGCGACCTGGCGCGTCGGGCCGACCGCCGCCTGCAGGTGCGGGCGGTAGCCCAGCGGGGAGTTCCACACGCACCACAGCTCCCCGCCCGGGCGCAGCACGCGCGCGGCCTCGCGGAACAGCTCCTGGGCGACCCCGTCGTGCACGGCGGCCCCGACGTGGAACGGCGGGTTCAGCAGCACCAGGTCCGCGCCGGCGTCGGCGATCCCCGCGGCGCCCCGCGCCCGCTGCACCCGCACCCGGTCCCCCAGCCCGTTCGCCGCGACCGTCGCCCGCGCGGACGCGACGGCGGCCGCGGACTCGTCGGTCGCCACCACCTCGACCGCCGGGCGGGCGGCCGCCAGCGCGCAGGCCAGGACGCCCGTGCCGCAGCCC
>JAEWGQ010000138.1 GCA_023388235.1 Actinomycetes bacterium
GGCCGGACGACGGCGACAGCGTCACCACCGACCCCGGGGCCGCCGTCCCGGCGGGGGACTGCGCCGCCACCAGCCCGGCGGCGAGGTCGGAGGGGACGGGTGCGCCGACGGCGACCGAGAAGCCCGCGCCGGCGAGCGCCGCCCGGGCGGACGCCTGGTCGCGCCCCACGACGGACGGCACCGGCACCTGCTTGCCGACCACCTCGTCGGGACCCGCGGCGGCGAAGGCCGGGACCGCGACGCCGTCGAGCGCGCGGGTCATGAAGGCCTTCCAGATGGGCACCGCGACGGTCGACCCGAACATGTTCCGGACGAACCGCCCGTTCACGACCACCCGCTGCATGGGGATCATCGCGTCGGCGTGCCCCACCCAGATCGCGGTCGCCCGCAGCGGCGTGTACCCGACGAACCAGGTGTGCTCGTTGCGGGTCGTCGTGCCCGTCTTGCCCGCGGCCGGGAAGGGCGGCGGGTCCGTGGCGGCGGTCCCGGACCAGACGTTCTGCAGCGCGTGGTTCACGGCGTTCGCGACGCGCGGCTCGAGGGCGCCCGGCGTGCAGGACTGCGGGGGCACCGGCAGGGCGGCGCCGTCGGTGTCCACGACGCTCGTGATGGCGACGGGGGTGCAGTACGTGCCGCCCGCCGCGAACCCGGCGAACGCCGCGGCCATCGACAGCGGCGCGACGGACTGGCTGCCGAGGACGTTCGCGGGCAGCGGGTCGAACGGGCCGTCGCCGGACTGGCCGCCCGCGCGGTGGATGCCCAGCGCGGTGGCGGTGTCCATGATCCCGCAGAGGTTCAGGCGGGACGCCATCGCGATGTAGCCGGAGTTCACGGAGTTCTTCGTGGCGTCGAGCACGGTCATGATGCCGCCGGACCGCGGGCCCTCCGCGTTGCTGAAGGTGTACTCGGTGGCCCCGTTCAGGCGGGTGCACGGGGCGGAGAACTCCCGGAACCGGTACGAGAACCGCCGGGCGTCCACCTTCTCCGAGAGGTTGTGGCCCTCCTTGATCCACTCGGCGAGGGTGAACGGCTTGAACGTCGAGCCCGGGGGGAACCCGCTGCCGCCCCCGTAGGCGAAGTCGGTGTTGTAGTTGACGGCCGTCTCGCGGTCCCCGTGCTCCTGGGTGTTGTTGTACGCCCGGTTCTGCGCCATCGAGGTGATCCGGCCGGTGCCCGGCTCGACGGTGACCAGGGACGTGGCGATGCCCGACGGGTCGTCGGCGGGGATGCCGCGCTGCAGCTCCTCGGCGGCGGCCGTCTGCTCGCGGGGGTCGAGCGTCGTGGTGATGGTGAGGCCGCCGCGGTACAGCCGGTCGACGCGCTCGCTCTCCGTCGCGCCGAACGCGGGGTCGTTGCGGAACACCTTCGTCACGTAGTCGCAGAAGAACCCGGACCCGGGGACCGCCGCCCCCGCCGCCATGCAGCCGACCGTGGGGTCCGAGACGTGCAGGGTGTCGGCCAGCGGGGTCGCCACCGCCGCGCGGTACTCGTCGTCGGACAGGTGGCCCTGCTCCCGCATGAGGCGCAGCACCACGTCGCGGCGGCGCTGCGCGTCCTCGGGGTTGCGGATCGGGTCGAGCGCGGTGGGGCTCTGCGTGACGCCCGCGATGGTGGCGGCCTCGACCGGGGTGATCTCGGCGGCCGGCTTGGAGAAGTACCGCTGGGCGGCGGCCTGGACGCCGTACGTGTTCACGCCGAACTGCGCGATGTTGAGGTACGCCTCGAGGATCTCGTCCTTCGTCATCTCCTGCTCGAGGGCGATGGCGAGCTTGGCCTCCCGCAGCTTGCGGGCGTACCCCTGCGGCCCGTCGGCCTCGCGCGCCGCCTCGGCCCCCGCGAGGTCGCCCTGCCGGACCGCCTGCTCGATGAGGACGTTCTTGATGTACTGCTGCGTCAGCGTGGACGCGCCCTCGGTGCGCTGCGGGTGCTGCAGGTTGCGGACCAGCGCGCGCACCATGCCCTCGGGGTCGATGCCGCCGTGCTGGTAGAACCGCTTGTCCTCCGTGGCGACGACGGCCTGCCGCAGCGGCTCGGACACCGCGTCGAGCGGGACGACCTCGCGGTTCTCCGCCCAGAACACGGCGAGCACCGTGCCGTCCGCGGCGAGCATCGTGGAGCGCTCCGACAGCGGCTGCCGCTCGAGGGCGGTCGGCAGGTCGTCGAACGCCTCGACGGCCATCGCGGTGGTCCCGTTCGCCACCGCGACCGTCGGCAGCAGCAGCCCGGCCGTCAGCAGCCCGCCCGCCGCGGCCGTGAGCACGAACGCGACCAGCAGCGCCACCGCCCTGACGACGGACATGCGGCGCGCGGACGTGGCCATGCCCGTCACGCTAGGACCGGCGCTCGCGGGGCGCGCACCGGGCGGAGGCCGTCCGCCCAGAACCACCCGCGGCGGATGAGCCGGCGGCGCCCGCGGCGGGAATGACCTGTCGCGCGCCGGTCCGCGCTGCCTACGCTGCCCGCATGGACGCCACAGCGGACCCCGTCGCAGCCGCCGCCCGGTTCCTCGTGCGCGGCCGGCTCGAGCAGCTCCCGCGACGGCGCGCCGACCGGGACCTGGTGCTGCGCTGGGTCGCCCAGGGCGTGCTCCCGCTGGACGAGCCGGTCGCCGAGCGCGAGCTCACCGGCCGGCTCGCGGACCTGGCGCGCGACCCCGTGGGCCTGCGGCGCGAGCTCGTGGACGCCGGCCTGGTGACCCGCACCCGCGACGGCGCGGAGTACTGGCGCACCCGGGTCACGGAGTTCGACCCGGTCTGAGCCCGCCGGCGCTGGACCCCGCCCGCCGGGCGGCTCAGCCCAGCGCGGCGGAGGCGTCCGCGACGGACCCGTGCGGCGGCAGCACGCGGACCATCGTCGTCAGCGTGAGCACGTCGAGCACCTGCCCGGACGGCCGGGCGATCGCGAGGTCGCCGCCGGCGGTCCGGGCGAGCCGGAGCGCGGCGACGAGCGACCCGAGCCCGGACGAGTCCAGGAACGTGGTCTCCTCCAGGTCGACGACGACCTTGCTGCCGCCCGCCTGCACGAGGTCGGCGACCACCGACGTCAGCTCCGGGGCGTCCGCGGCGGTGAGCCGGCCCCGCGGCCGCACCACGACGAGGGGGCCACCGCTCCGCTGCACCGCGATCTCCACGCACCGCTCCTCTCGCCGCCGGCGACGTGCCGGGCGGGCACAGCCTAGGGTCCGGACGGCACCCCCTGCCCCTTCAGGCGCGCGGCTCGACCCGGGCGGCGTGCCGGGGCAGGTCGTCGTCCCCCAGGTCGGTGCGCCAGCCGCCGACCACCCGCAGGCCGGCGACGTCGAGGTGCGGGGCGATGATGTCCCCCAGCGGCGTGGGCCAGTCGGGTGCGGCGAGCAGGTCCTGGCCCAGCGGCGCGCCGGCGGCGTCGTGCACGGTCAGCCGCCACACGAGGCCGTCCGCCCCGGCGGGGCCGGGGGAGTGGACCGCCACCGTGCGCGCCCGTGCGAGGGTCGCCTCGTCCAGCGTGGTGAGCCGTGGCAGATGGTCGTGGTGCGGCACCGTCGCCTCCCTCGGACGAGGGCATCATGTGCACGGTTCCCGGGCGTCCGGCTCCCGCCGAGCGGGTGAAACCGGCGCCGCGCGGGGCGGGTGGCCCCGGGAACGACGAAGCCCCGCGTCGCCTGGGGCGAGCGGGGCTTGCGACGTGGCTCCGACCGGCGTCGATCCGGTGACCTTTCGATTTTCAGTCGAACGCTCTACCAACTGAGCTACAGAGCCTCGGACGACGACGCCGGTCCGAGTGGACCGGCGTTATCGAGCGACCCCGACGGGACTTGAACCCGCGACCTCCGCCGTGACAGGGCGGCGCGCTAACCAACTGCGCTACGGGGCCTCGTAGTGAGACCTAGTCTTCCACATGCACTGGTCGTACCCCCAACGGGATTCGAACCCGTGCTACCGCCGTGAAAGGGCGGGGTCCTGGGCCGCTAGACGATGGGGGCTTGCGCCCCTGACGTCGAGGCGTCTTCAGACCGGTGACGATCATACGGGGTAGAACGCCGAACGCCAAAGTCGGCCAGGATGGACCCGTGGTGGACATGTCGCGGGAGGACTTCGAGGACGCCGTCCGGGACGGGCTGGACCTGGTCCCGCCCGAGCTCGCGGCCCGGATGGACAACGTCGTCGTGCTGGTCGAGGACGACGCCCCGGCGGACGACCCGGAGCTGCTCGGGCTGTACGAGGGCGTGCCGCTGACGGAGCGCGGCGAGTTCTGGGCGGCCGGGTCGCTGCCGGACCGGATCACGATCTTCCGGCGCCCGACGCTCGCGATCTGCGCGAGCCGCGAGGAGGTCGCCGAGGAGGTCGCGGTGACGGTGGTGCACGAGATCGCCCACCACTTCGGCATCGACGACGCCCGGCTGCACGCCCTGGGCTGGGGGT
Source organism: Actinomycetes bacterium (assembly GCA_023388235.1). Lineage (GTDB taxonomy): Bacteria > Actinomycetota > Actinomycetes > Actinomycetales > Cellulomonadaceae > Cellulomonas. The sequence continues at coordinate 4,401 of JAEWGQ010000138.1, forward strand.
GACCGGATGGCTTCCTCTCAGCGCCCTTCTTCGATAACATCGCCGAACAACGATCAATCAGGATCCGGCGGCGTGCTGCACGACCACGCCGGCGTCCCCGCCCACCGGCACCGGGACGTCGCGCAGGTGCTGCACGCGCTGGCGGACCCCACGCGACTGTCGCTGGTGCACCTGCTCGCCGAGGCGCCGCGGCGGGTCGTCGACCTCACCGGGGCCCTCGGCCTCGCGCAGTCGACGGTCTCCGCGCACCTCGCGACGCTGCGGGCCGCCGGGCTCGTCGTCGCGACGCCCGAGGGCCGGGCGACGCGGTACGCCCTGGCCGACCCGGAGCTCGACGAGCTGCTCGGTGCCGCCGAGCGGCTGGTCGCGCGGACGGAGGGACGGCGATGGGACACGGGCACGGGCACGACCACGGCGTGACCGCCGCGCAGGCGCACCGCGGCCGGCTGGCGGCGGTGCTGGGCATCTCGCTGACCGTCATGGTGGCGGAGGTCGTCGGCGGGCTGGTGTCGGGGTCGTTCGCCCTGATCGCGGACGCCGGGCACATGCTCACCGACGCGGCGGGCGTGGCCCTGGCGCTGGTGGCGACGCAGCTCGCCCGCCGGCCCGCGACGTCCCGGCGGACGTTCGGCTGGCAGCGCGCGGAGATCCTGGCCGCGCTCGCGAACGGCCTGGTGCTCACGGTCGTGGCCGTGGGGGCGGTCGCCGGCGGCGTGCGGCGGATCGCCGCGCCCTCGGACGTCGAGGCCGGGCTCATGCTGGCGGTCGCGGTGGTGGGCCTCGTGGCGAACGCGGCCGGCCTCGCGCTGCTGCGCTCCGGGCAGCGGGAGTCGCTCAACGTGCGCGGGGCGTACCTGGAGGTGCTCGGGGACCTGCTGGGCTCGGTGGCGGTGATCGGGGCGGCCGTGGTGGTGCTGACCACGGGGTTCGCGGCGGCGGACGGCATCGCGTCCGTGCTGATCGGCGTGCTGGTCGCGCCGCGCGCGTGGTCGCTGCTGCGGGACGTCGGCGCCGTGCTGCTCGAGGCCACGCCGCCCGGCGTGGACCTGGACGACGTGCGCCGGCACATCTGCGGCGTGCCCGGGGTGCTCGGCGTGCACGACCTGCACGCGTGGACCATCACCTCGGGCGTGCCCGTGCTGTCCGCGCACGTCGAGGTGCCGGCCGAGGTGCTCGCGCGCGGGGAGTCCGGCCGGGTGCTCGGCGACCTGCGCCGGTGCCTGTCCGGGCACTTCGACGTCGAGCACTGCACGTTCCAGCTCGAGCCGCCGGAGTCGCGCGAGGCCCGGACGCACGCGTGACGGCGGTCGCTACGCTGCCCGGATGACGACCGCCGACGCCGCCGAGCACCCGACCCGTCCGCGCCTGGGCGTCGTGATCCTGCCGCAGGAGCGGTGGCGGTCCGCCCGGCACACGTGGCGCCGCGCGGAGGAGTACGGCTTCGACCACGCCTGGACCTACGACCACCTCGCGTGGCGGTCGCTGGCGGACGAGCCGTGGTTCGCCACCGTGCCGCTGCTCGCCGCGGCGGCGGCCGTCACCGAGCGGATCCGGCTCGGCACCTGGGTCGCGTCCCCGAACTTCCGGCACCCGGTGCCGTTCGCCAAGGACGTGCTGGGCCTCGACGACGTCTCCGGCGGGCGGTTCGTCCTGGGCCTCGGCGCGGGCGGCGAGGGGTTCGACGCCGGCGTGCTGGGCCCCGCCCCGACGCGGGGGGAGCGGACGCGCCGGTTCGAGGAGTTCGTCGAGCTGCTCGACCGGCTGCTCACGCACCCGGAGACCGAGCACGAGGGCACGTTCTACGCCGCGCACGGCGCGCGGATGCACCCGGGGACGCTGGCCCGGCCGCGCACGCCCTTCGTGATCGCGGCGAACGGCCCGCGCACGATGGCGCTGGCCGCGCGGTTCGGGCAGGGCTGGGCCACCTACGGCCCGTCGTTCGCGCCGGGCGAGGTCGAGGGACCCGTGTCCGCCGCGCAGGAGGCCTGGTGGGCCGGGCTGGCGGAGATGGTCGGCCAGGTGCGCGAGGTCGCCGCCCGCCTGGCCCCCGGCGGCACCGTCCCGGACCTGTACCTGAGCCTCGACGGCGCGCCGGTGTACTCGCTGTCCTCCGCCGCGACGCTGGTCGAGGGGGTGGAGCGGGCGGCCGGGCTCGGGTTCACGGACGTGGTGGTGCACTGGCCGCGCGCCTCGGGGATCTACGCGGGGTCCGAGGACGTCCTGGTGGACGCGCTGGGTCGCCTGGGCCGCTGAGCCCGGGCGGGTCCGGCGGGCCCGGAGCCGGCGGGTCCGGCGTCAGCGCGCGCGGCGGGCCTGCCAGGCGCTCGTGACCATCTCGGTCAGGGTGTGCCGCATCGCCCAGTCGAGGTCGCGGGCGGCGGCCTCTCCGGACGCCACGATCCGTGCCGGGTCCCCGGGCCGGCGCGGGGCGACCTCGGGCTCGAAGGCGATCCCGGTGCCCTCGGCCATCGCGGTCATGATCTCCCGCACGGAGACGCCGTCGCCCGAGCCCAGGTTGTACACCGGGTCCAGGGCGCGCCCCTCGGTGAGCGCGCGGGCGGCGGCGACGTGCGAGACCGCCAGGTCGGCGACGTGCACGTAGTCGCGCACGCAGGTGCCGTCCGGGGTGGCGTAGTCGTCGCCGTTGATGCGGGGGGTGCGCCCCTCCGCGAGGGCGTCGAGCACCAGCGGGAACAGGTTGTGCGGGCTGGTGTCGGCCAGCTCGGGCGTGCCGGAGCCGACGACGTTGAAGTACCGCAGCGAGGTGTGCGCGAGGTCGGTGGCGCGGGCCTGGTCGCGCAGCAGCCACTCGCCGATCAGCTTGGACTCCCCGTAGGGCGACTCCGGCGCCGTGGGGGTGTCCTCGGTGACCAGGTCGACGTCCGGCGTGCCGTAGACGGCGGCGCTGGACGAGAACACGATCCGGTGCACGTCGGCGGCGGCCATCGCCTCGAGCAGGTGCGCGGTGCCGGTGACGTTCTGCTCGTAGGTGTGCAGCGGCCGCTGCACCGAGACGCCCGCGTACTTGAAGCCGGCCAGGTGCACGACGCCGGTGACGCCGTGCTCGCGGAGCGCCGCCGTGACGCGCGGGGTGTCCAGGACCGACCCCTCGACGAGCGGGACGTCGGCGGGGACGAACTCGCGGTGCCCGGACGACAGGTCGTCCAGCACGACGGTCGGGATGCCGACCTGCCCGAACGCCCGCACCACGTGCGAGCCGATGTACCCCGCGCCTCCGGTCACCATCCACGTCATGCCGCGCAGTCTACCGGGTGCATGGTGCTTTCTGCGCGGTTCCGGTGGTTCGTGTGCGATTCGCCCGACAGGCTCGTGCGGGGCGCCCCGATGCGGCAGAGTGCACGGCAGGGGCGGCACGCCGGGCGGTGGCGGCCTCCGGTCGCCACCCCGGAGATGCTCAGTATGCTGAGCATCTCGCTCGAGCCAGGGGAGATGGCGTGCGCAGGTCCCGCAGTACCGCAACCGCCGACCGCGGCGCGCGCACCGGCACGCTCGCGCCCGCGCCGCGCCCGGCGGCCCTCGTCCCCGTGCCCACCGGCGCCGGGGCGCTCGCGGACCGCGTCGAGGACGGCCTCGCCGCCGTCCGGCTGCTGCTCGCCGAGGACGGGGCCGCCCGCCGCCGGCGCGCCCGGGACCTCGCCCCCGAGCACGCCGCGCTGTGGCGGGCGGTCGGCGGCCAGATCGGCGGGCGCATGATGCGGCCCCGGCTCACCCTCGCCGCGTACCTGGGCCTGGGCGGCACCGACCCCGACGCCGTCGTGCCGGTCGCCGCCGCGCAGGAGATGCTGCACACCGCGATGCTCGTCCACGACGACGTGCTCGACCACGACGACACCCGCCGCGGGCGCCCGAACGTCACCGGCACCGCCCGGCGCCGGCTCGCGGCCCGGGGGATCACCGGCCCCGCCGCGGAGGGGCCGGCGCTCGCGGCCGGCCTGCTCGGCGGCGACCTGGGGATCGCCGCGGCGTTCGACCTCGTCGCCTCCGCCCCCGTGCCGGCCGACGTGGCCCTGCGGGTCGTGCGCGCGCTCGCCCGGGCGGTCGACACCACCGTGGCCGGGGAGCTGCTCGACGTCACCGGGCACCTGCACGGGCCCACCGCCGTGGACGCGCTGCGGGTCGCGGAGCTCAAGACCGCGGTCTACTCGTGCTGCACGCCGCTGGCCGCCGGGGCCGTGCTCGCCGGGGCGGACGACGCCGTGCTCGGCGTGCTCGACCGGTTCGGCACCGCCTTCGGGGTCGCGTTCCAGCTGCTGGACGACGAGCTCGGCGTGTTCGGCGACCCCGCCGTCACCGGCAAGTCCACGCTGTCCGACCTGCGCGAGGGCAAGCGGACCGAGCTGCTGCGGCTGGCGTACCTGCGGGCGGACGGCCCGCAGCGCGCGGTGCTGGACGCCGGCGTCGGCCGCCCGGACCTCACCGAGGACGGCGCCGCCGCGGTGCGGGCCGTGCTCACCGCGTCGGGGGCGCTCGCCGAGGCCCGGGAGGTCCGCGCCCACGCCGTGCGCACCGCCCGCGCGGCGGCCGACGGGCTGCCCGCACCGCTCGCCGGCTACCTCGCCGGCCTCGCCGC
>JAEWGQ010000230.1 GCA_023388235.1 Actinomycetes bacterium
GCACCGGGCTGACGGTCGCGGCCGTCCGCGCCGACCGCACCGTGCCGGAGAGCTCACCGGACAGGTGCACCGAGACGATCTCGTGCGCGCCCTGCTCGGCGGCGCGCTCGTAGGCGGCCGCGAACGCCGACGGCGGCGGCTGCGACGTCGTCACCCTCGCCCCGCGCTCGAGGGCGCGCAGCAGCTGCTCGGGGGTGATGTCGACGCCCTCGGTGTACCGCACGCCGTCGACGACCACGTCGAGCGGGACGACGTGCAGACCCACCTGCCCGGCGAGCTCCGCCGGGACCGCGGCCGTCGAGTCCGTGACGACCGCGACCCGTGCGGCGCTCAGGCCGGCACCACGTTGACGAGCTTCGGGGCCCGCACGATGACGGTCCGCACGTCCCGGCCCGCGAGCGCGCGCTGCACGCCGGCGTCGGCCAGCGCGAGCTCGCGCAGCGTCGCGTCGTCCGCGTCGGGGCTGACCTCGGCGCGGCCGCGGACCTTGCCCTGCACCTGGAACACGCAGGTGACGGTGTCCTCGACCAGGTACTGCGGGTCGAGCGCCGGGAACGGCTCGTGCGCGAGCGACCGCTCGTGGCCCAGGCGCGACCACAGCTCCTCGGCCAGGTGCGGCGCGACGGGCGCGGTCATGAGCACCAGCTGCTCGGCGACCGTGCGCGGCACGGCCGGCAGCGACGTCAGGTGGTTGTTCAGGACGATGAGCTTCGCGATGGCGGTGTTGATCCGCATCGCCTGCATGTCCTCGCCGACCTCGGCGATGGTGCGGTGCAGGACGCGCAGCGTCTCCAGCCCGGGCTCCTCGTCCACCACGGTGACCTCGCCGGTCTCCTCCGAGACGACGTTGCGCCACACCCGCTGCAGGAAGCGCTGGGCGCCGACGACGGCCCGGGTCTCCCACGGGCGGGACAGGTCGAGCGGCCCCATGGACATCTCGTAGACGCGCAGGGTGTCCGCGCCGTACTCCGCGTACATCTCGTCGGGCGAGACGGCGTTCTTCAGGGACTTGCCGATCTTGCCGTACTCCCGGAACACCTCCTCGCCGTTCCAGGTGAAGCCGGACGGGACGGACTCGTCCTCGACGACCTCGGCGGCGGGCACGTAGACGCCGCGCGCGTCGGTGTACGCGTACGCCTGGATGTACCCCTGGTTGAACAGCTTGTGGAACGGCTCGCGGCTGGACACGTGGCCCAGGTCGTACAGCACCTTGTGCCAGAACCGGGCGTACAGCAGGTGCAGCACCGCGTGCTCCACGCCGCCGACGTACAGGTCGACGCCGCCGGCGCCGTGGGTGTCGCCGGGGTTGTGGCCGGGGCCCATCCAGTACCGCTCGAGCTCCGGGTCGACGACCTGGCCGGTCGCGTGCGCCGGGTCCAGGTAGTGCAGGTAGTACCAGCACGACCCGGCCCAGTTGGGCATGGTGTTGGTGTCGCGGCGGTAGACCTTCGGGCCGTCGCCGAGGTCGAGCGTGACCGACACCCAGTCGTCGTTGCGGCTGAGCGGCGCCTCGGGCGAGGAGTCGGCGTCGTCGGCGTCGAACGTGCGCGGCGCGTAGTCCGGCACGTCGGGCAGCGCGACGGGCAGGGCGGACTCGGGCACGGCGATCGGCAGGTCGTGCTCGTCGTAGACGACCGGGAACGGCTCGCCCCAGTAGCGCTGGCGGCTGAACAGCCAGTCCCGCAGCCGGTACGTGACGGTCCGCGCACCGACCCCGCGCTGCTCCAGCCAGTCGATCATCCGCGACTTCGCCTCGGCGACGGACAGCCCGTCGAGCGACAGCTCGTCGTTCGCGGAGTTGATGATCGCGCCGTCGCCGGTCCAGGCGCCCTCGTGGCCCTCCGGCGGCTGCACGGTGTGCACGACGGGCAGGCCGAACGCCTCGGCGAACGCGAAGTCGCGGGTGTCGCCCCCGGGCACCGCCATGATCGCGCCGGTGCCGTAGCCCATCAGCACGTAGTCGGCGATGAACACGGGCAGCGAGGCGCCGTTGACGGGGTTCAGGGCGTACCCGCCGGTGAACACGCCGGTCTTGCGGCCCGCGTCGGCCTGCCGCTCGACGGCGGACTTGGCGGCGGCCTCGCGGCGGTACGCGGCGACGGCCTCGGCGGGCGACGCCGCTCCCCCGCGCCACGACTCCGGCACCTCGTCGTCCCAGGCCGCGCCGGCCCCGGCGACGACCTGGTCGACCAGCGGGTGCTCCGGCGCGAGCACGACGTACGTCGCGCCGAACAGGGTGTCGGGGCGGGTCGTGAAGACGGTCAGCGGCTCGTCGGCGTCGGTGACCTCGAAGTCGACGTGCGCGCCCTCGGACCGGCCGATCCAGTTCCGCTGCATGGCGGTGACCTTCTCGGGCCAGTCGATGAGCGCCAGGTCGTCGGCCAGGCGGTCGGCGTACGCGGTGATCCGCATGTTCCACTGGCGCAGTGTCCGCTGGAACACCGGGAAGTTCCCGCGCTCGGATCGGCCCTCGGAGGTGACCTCCTCGTTCGCCAGCACGGTGCCCAGGCCGGGGCACCAGTTCACCGGGGTCTCCGACACGTACGCGAGGCGCTGGCCGTCCACCACGCGGCGGCGCTGCACCTCGTCCAGGTCCGCCCACGTCGCGCCGTCGGGCACGCCCTCGACACCCTCGGGCAGCGCGCGCCGGCCGGACGCGTACGCCTCGACCAGCGTCGCGACCGGGCGGGCGGCGCCGCGGCCGCCGTCGGGGCGCTCGGCGTCCTCGTCGTACCAGGACCCGAAGATCTGCAGGAAGATCCACTGCGTCCAGCGGACGTAGTCCTCGTCGATCGTCGCGAACGTCCGGCGCGGGTCGTGGGCGACGCCCAGGCGGCGCAGCTGGCGCGCCATGATCTCGATGTTCGCCTCGGTGGTCGCGCGCGGGTGCTGGCCCGTCTGCACGGCGTACTGCTCGGCCGGCAGGCCGAACGCGTCGTAGCCCAGGGCGTGCAGCACGTTGTCGCCCTGCATCCGGCGGAACCGCGCGACGACGTCCGTCGCGATGTACCCCAGCGGGTGCCCGACGTGCAGGCCCGCCCCGGACGGGTACGGGAACATGTCCATGACGAAGAACGGCCGGGCACCCGGGCGGGCGTGCGCGCCGTCGCCGTCGGTCAGGTCGCCCACGGGGTTCGCCGCGAAGAACGTGCCGCGCTCGACCCACTCGTCCTGCCACCGGAGCTCGATCTCGCGGGCGAGGTCGGCGGTGTACCGGAACGGCACGTCCTGGCCGGTGGTGGGGGCGGGTTCGGGCTGGGTGGAGGCGGGCGACGTCACCCGGCGAGTCTAGCGAGGCCGGGACCCCGCCCCCGCACCGGCGACGGGCCCCGCCCGGGTCAGGCGGCGGGCCGCCGCGGGAGCACGAACACGGCCACGACCAGGCCCGCGGCGGTCAGCCCGGCCCCGACCCACGCGGGCGCCAGGTAGCCGAGCCCCGCGGCGATGACGAGCCCGCCCGCCCACGCCCCGGCCGCGTTCCCGACGTTGAGCGCGGAGTGGCACAGCGCCGCCCCGAGCGAGGGCGCCTCGGGCGACAGGTCCATCAGCCAGGACTGCAGCGCGAGGCCGAGCACCTGGGAGGTGACGCCCAGCGCGACGATGGCCAGCACCCCCGGCACCACCCACTGCGCCACGGCGGCGACGAGCACCAGGGCGACGATCGTCGTGCCGAAACCGAGCAGCACCGTGCGGGGCACGGACCGGTCGGTGAGGCGCCCGCCGAGCAGCGTGCCGGCCGTCATCCCCACGCCGAACAGCGCGAGCACCAGCGGCACGGTGGTCTCGGCGAGACCGGTGACGTCGGTGAGCAGCGGCGCGACGTACGAGTACACGGCGAACATGCCGCCGAACCCGATCGCCCCGGCGGCGCACACCACCCACAGCCGCGCGTTGCGCAGGGTGCGGGCCTCGCTGCGCACGCTGACGCCGTCCGCCACGGCGAGCCCGGGCACGAACCGCCACAGCGCCGCCAGGGTCGCGAGCCCCAGCGCGCCGACCGCGACGAACGCGACCCGCCAGCCGAACGCCTGCCCGAGCACGGTGGACAGCGGCACCCCGACGACGTTCGCGATCGTGAGGCCGGCCATCATCGTGGCGACCGCCTGCCCGCGCCGGCCCGGTCCGGCGACGTGCGCGCCCATCGCGGCGCCGACGCCGAAGAACGCCCCGTGCGGCAGGCCCGCGGCGAACCGGGCGGCCACCAGCCACCCGGCCGTCGGGGCGAGCGCGGACAGCAGGTTCCCGACCGTGAACGCCGCCATGAGCACGAGCAGCAGCGTGCGCCGGTCCATCCGCGCCGCGGCGGTCGTGAGCAGCGGCGCGCCGACGACGACGCCGAGGGCGTACGCGGTGATGACGTGGCCCGCGGTCGGGATCGAGACGTCCAGGTCGCCCGCGATCTGCGGCAGCAGGCCCATCGTCGTGAACTCGGTGGTCCCGATGCTGAACCCGCCGAGGGCGAGCGCCAGCAGCGGCAGCCGCGCGCGGCGGCGGACGAGGCCCGGGTCCAGCACGTCGGCGGGCGTGCCCGTGGAGGTGGTCGGCATGGTGCTCCCGCGTCGTGGTGTCGGTGCGGCAGCCGCGACAGCGGGGCGGGCCGGTGCCGGCAACCCTACCGGCCGGTCACCGACGGGTCACCGGCGGGCCGGGACCGCTCAGCCGGCGTGCGCGGCGGCCGGCGCCCCCTCAGTCGGCGTCGAGCAGGACCCAGATCGCGCGCGCCGCGACCTCCCCGAGCTCGACCGGCCGCGGCTCGTCGCCCGCCGCCGCGCCGGGCGGCAGCACCCGGACCGCGGTCATCCCGGCGAAGTCGCGCCGCTCGACGACCTCGACGCGGGCGTCCAGCACCACCCCGACGGTCGCGAGGTACCGCAGCAGCCCGGGGTCCGCGTCGGAGATCCGCGCGACCGTGCCCGTGCCGTCCGCGAGCTCCCAGAGCATGCTCGCCGCCGGGGTCGGCACCGTCCCGTCCGGTGCGGGGATCGGGTCCCCGTGCGGGTCGCGGGTCGGGTGCCCCAGCCGCGCGTCGATCCGCTCGACCATCAGGTCGGACACGGCGTGCTCGAGCACCTCGGCCTCGTCGTGCACCTCGTCCCAGCCGTAGCCGAGCTCGCTCACCAGGAACGTCTCGATCAGCCGGTGCCGGCGCACGACCTGGACCGCGTGCCGCACGCCCTCCTCGGTCAGCGCGATCGCGGCGTAGGGGGCGTGCACGACCAGGCCCTGGTCGGCGAGCCGGCGCACGGTCTCGGACACCGTGGACGCGCCCACGCCCAGCCGCTCGGCGAGCATCTTAGTGGTCACCGGCGCCGTCGACCACTCCCGCGCGGTCCAGATGACCTTGAGGTAGTCCTGGGCGACGGGGGTCAGGTCGCTCGTCTCGCTCACGGACCCCAGGGTAGGTGCCCGCCCCCGCCGGGTGGGCGCCGGGGCGCTGTGGTAGGAATCCAGGAGTCCGCGGCCGCACGCCGCGCGACCGGTCCGGACGGAGGACGCCCGTGGACACCGACCAGCCCGCCGCCGCTCCCGACCGGCCCGGAGCCACCGGCCGGACCGCCACCGACGGGTCCGGCCCCACCAGCGGCCGGCACGACGCGCGCGCCGTCCGCGTGGTCACCGGCGCCGCCCGTGCCGTGGGCCGGTGGTTCGCCCGCCGGGACCTGTCGTGGCCCGGGATGCTGGGAGCGCTGGTCGGCCTGGCCGCCGCGATGACGCCGTCGCTGCTCCCCCGCCCGACGCTGTACCTCGGCCTGATCGCGGGCGTCGGCGCGGCGCTGGGCTACGGCGGCGGCGTGCTCGTCGCGTGGGTGCTGCGCCGCACGGGCGTGCCGCTGCCGCCCGCGCCGGTGCGGCGGGTGGCCTGGCGGGTGCTCGCCTGGGTCGGCCCCGTGCTGGCCGTCGTCGTGGTGGTCGTCGGCGCGCAGTGGCAGGACGACGTGCGCGTGCTCGTCGGGGAGCCGCGCCGGACGTCGTCCTGGTTCCTCGTGGGCGTGCTCGCGCTCGCCGCGGGGCTGGCGCTGATCGCGCTGGGGCGGGCGCTGCGCCGCGTGTCGCGGCGGGTGGCGCGCGTGCTCGGGCGCTGGGTGCCGGCGCCGGCGGCCTCGCTGCTCGGGGTCGTCGTCGTGGCGCTGCTCGTGTACTGGCTGGCGGCCGGCGTGCTGTTCCGCGTCGCGGTGCACGTCGCCGACTCGGTGTACGCGGGGACGAACGCGGGGACCGACCCGGGCGTCGAGCGCGTCACGTCGGACCTGCGGTCGGGGTCGCCCGCGTCCCTCGTGCCGTGGGACACGCTCGGCCGCGAGGGCCGCAGCTTCGTCGCGGGCGGGCCGACGCCGGCGCAGATCGGTGACGTCACGGGCGCGGCGGCCCTCGAGCCCATCCGGGTCTACGCCGGCCTGGACTCCGCCGACGACGCCGACGCCCGCGCCGACCTCGTGGTCCAGGAGCTGCAGCGCACCGGCGCGTTCGACCGGTCCGTGCTCGTCGTCGCGGGCGCCACCGGCACGGGCTGGACGGAGCCGCAGCAGATGGCCGCGCTCGAGTACCTGTGGGGCGGCGACACGGCGATCGCCACCATCCAGTACTCGTTCCTGCCGTCGTGGATCTCGTTCCTCGTCGACGCCGACCGCGCGACGCAGGCGGGGCGCGCCCTGTTCGACGCGGTGCACGAGGCGTGGTCCGCCCTGCCGGAGGACGACCGGCCGAAGCTCATCTCGTACGGCCTGAGCCTGGGGTCGTTCGCCGGGCAGGCGCCCTTCGGGTCGGTCGGCGACCTCACGAACCGCGTGGACGGCGCGCTGTTCGTCGGCACCCCGAACGCCACGCCCCTGTGGCGCACGATCACGGCCGACCGGGACGCGGGCAGCCCCGAGTGGCGCCCGGTGGTGGACGACGGGCGCGTGGTGCGGTTCGCGCCCGACGGCACCGACCTCGCCGAGCCCGGCGGCACGTGGGGCGCGCCCCGCGTCGCGTACCTGCAGCACGCGTCCGACCCCGTGGTGTGGTGGTCGTGGGACCTCATCACCCGGCAGCCCGAGTGGCTGGAGGAGCCGCGCGGCCCCGACGTGTCCGGGCGCGTGCGCTGGTTCCCGCTCATCACGTTCCTGCAGGTGACGGTCGACCAGTTCTTCGGGGTGAGCGTGCCGGACGGGCACGGGCACAACTACGCCTCGCAGGTCGTCGCCGCGTGGGCCGACGTGACCCAGCCGCCGGGGTGGACCGACGAGGACCTCACGCAGCTGCAGGACCTCATCGACGGCACGCTGACACTCCCGACCGTCCCCGGCGCCGGGGTCGGCTGACCCCGGCGCCGGGCGTCCGGTCGGTGCCGGTCAGCCCCGGGCCGCGTCGCGCCAGGCGACCCAGCGCTCCACGAGGGACAGGTCGTAGTCGGGCCCGGAAACACCGACCGTGAACAGCGTGACGCCGGCCGCGACCAGCGCGTCCGCGACCTCCTCGGGCGGCGCCGAGACGCCGACGCTGCGCTCGACGAGCGCCGCGGTGTCCCGGCCGACGGCCGCGCCGTGCTCGTCGAGGATCGCGCTCTTGCGCGTCAGCGTGTCGAGGTCGCCGAACGAGTGCCAGACGTCGGCGTGCTCGGCCACCACGCGCAGGGTCTTCTTCTCGCCGCCCCCGCCGACGAGCACCGGGATGTCCCGCGTCGGCGCGGGGTTGCCGGCCGCCAGCCGCGCCTTGATCCGCGGCAGGGCGGAGGCGAGCTCGGCGATCCGCGACCCGGCGGTGCCGAACTCGTAGCCGAGCTGGTCGTAGTCCTTCTCGAACCAGCCGGCCCCGATGCCGAGGACCAGCCGCCCGCCGCTGATGTGGTCGACCGTGCGGGCCATGTCGGCCAGCAGCTCCGGGTTCCGGTACGAGTTGCAGGTCACCAGCGCGCCGATCTCGACCCGGCTGGTCTGCTCCGCCCACGCGCCGAGCATGGTCCAGCACTCGAAGTGCTTGCCGTCCGGGTCGCCGTACAGCGGGAAGAAGTGGTCCCA
>JAEWGQ010000318.1 GCA_023388235.1 Actinomycetes bacterium
CGCGCGGCGGCGGGCCCGCTGCGGCGCGCGGCGATCACCGACTCGACGAGGCCGAAGACCAGCGTCCCCGCCGCGGCCGCCGCGCCGGGGCCGGCCACCGCCGCGACGAGCTCGGTGTAGGCCGCCCGCAGCCGGGCGCGCTCGTCGTGGAACTCGGCGAAGGCGTCGTCCTCCACCTCGGGCAGCTGCAGCAGGGCGCCGACGTTGACCGCGCCGTCCGCGAGCCAGCGCGCGTCGGTGTCGCACAGGGCCCACAGCCGCGCGGCGGGGTCGCCCGGCTCGGTGAGCAGCCGCTCCGCGAGGTCGAGCGGCGGCCGCACCGTGTCGAGCAGCAGCGTGCGCAGCAGCACGTCCTTGCCGCGGAAGTGGTGGTAGATCGACGCCTGCCGCACCCCGGCGCGCTCCGCGATCGCGTACGTGGACGTCGCCGTGTACCCGACGGTCGCGAACAGCGTCGCGGCGGCGGCCAGCACGGCGCCGCGGGTGTCGCGCTCCTCGGCGGCGCGGGGCCGTCCCGGTCGGGTCATGCCGGCGGACGCTAGCAGGCGCGCGTCACCGGCACGTGTCGTCTCAGGCGAGCTCGAGCAGCCGCGCGGCGGTGCGCTCGTCGACCACGAGGTCCGTCATGGTCCCGGCGCGCAGCGCGGCCAGCAGGGGGACGGCCTTGTTGTCGCCGGCGACCGCGCACAGCCGGCGCGGGATCCGGCGCAGCTGGTCCGGGGACGGGCCGGTGGCCCGCGCGTTGAGCGGCACGTCCCGCCAGGACCCGTCGGCGCGCAGGAACACGGTGCACACGTCGCCGACGACGGACTGGTCGTGCAGCAGCGTGATGTCGTCCTCGTCCAGGTACCCGGCCGAGTAGACGTGCGAGGGCACCGAGGCGGTCACGGACCCGACGGAGAACAGCGCGATGTCGGCGCGGATCTGCTCGTCGAGCACCCGGCGCACCGACCGCTCGCGCCACATCGCCTGCTTCGTCTCCGGGTAGTCGAAGAACGCCGGGACCGGGAAGTGGTGCACGGTCGCGCCGAACGCGGTGCCGAACGAGGCGATCAGGTCGCTCGCGTACTCGATGCCGGAGGTGCGGGTGTTGGCCGCGCCGTTCAGCTGCACGACGACGCTGCCGTGCGTCGGCTTGGGCTGCAGGCGCCGCGAGACGGCGGCGAGCGTGGTGCCCCAGGCGACGCCGAGGATCATGTCGGAGTCGAACCAGGAGGCGAGCAGCCGGGCCGTCGCGCGGGCCACCTGGTCGAGGGTGTCCACCTGCTCGCCCGAGTCCGGGACGGGCACGACGTAGGTGTCGATGCCGAACTCCGCCGAGATCGTGCGCCCGAGCCCGGGGGCGCGCATGGTGGACGGGCGCAGGGTGATCTCGACCATCCCGGTCTCCCGCGCGCGCTTCAGCAGGCGCGAGACGGTGGACCGGGAGGTGCCCAGGTGGCGGGCGATCACGTCCATCTTGACGTCCTGCAGGTAGTACATCGACGCCGCGCGCAGCACGTCCTGCTCCCGGTCGGCCATCGCCCACGACCCCCTCGTCGGTGCACATTCGTGCACAGCGGTTGCGCGTCTGTTCGCGTCGTGACGACGATAGCGAACAGACAGGACCGAAGTCCCGGTCTGCGGGCCCTCGACGCCCGCGCCGGGACGAGGCCGGAGCAAGACCGCGATGGAGTGGGACATGAGGACCGCAGCACTGACCCCCCGCCTGCGTGACGACGCGCTGGCGACCCTGCGAGCGACCACGGAGGGCGGGCCGGAGCTCGACGTCCTGGTCATCGGCGGTGGCGTCACCGGCGCCGGCATCGCCCTGGACGCGGTGACCCGCGGCCTGTCCACCGCCGTCATCGACGCGCAGGACTGGGCCTCGGGCACGTCGAGCCGGTCCAGCAAGCTGGTGCACGGCGGCCTGCGCTACCTGCAGATGCTGGACTTCCACCTGGTGCGGGAGGCGCTCACCGAGCGCGACCTGCTGATCTCCGACCTGGCGCCGCACCTGGTCAAGCCGGTGTCGTTCCTCTACCCGCTGGAGAACCGCGTGTGGGAGCGGGCGTACGTCGGCGCCGGCGTGGCGCTGTACGACACGCTCGCCAGCGTGAACGGCCGGCACCGCGCCATGCCGATCCACCGGCACCTCACCCGCAAGGGCATGGAGCGCCTGTTCCCCGACCTGCGCCACGACGCCGCGATCGGCGCCGTCCGGTACTGGGACGCCAGCGTCGACGACGCCCGGCTGGTCTCCACCCTGGTCCGCACCGCCGTGTCCTACGGCGCGCACGCGGCGTCCCGCACCCAGGTCATCGGCCTCACCACGACGTCCGGCGGCGCGGTCACCGGCGCCGAGCTGGCCGACCTCGAGACGGGCGAGCGGTTCACCGTCCGCGCCCGGCACGTCATCAACGCCACCGGCGTGTGGACCGAGCAGACCGAGTCGCTCGCCGGCACCGAGGGCGGCCTGCGGGTGCTGGCGTCCAAGGGCATCCACATCGTCGTCCCGCGCGACCGGATCGCCGGGAACACCGGCCTGATCCTGCAGACCGAGAAGTCGGTGCTGTTCATCATCCCGTGGTCCCGCTACTGGGTGATCGGCACCACCGACACCCCGTGGGAGCAGGAGCTCACGCACCCCGTCGCCACCAGCACGGACATCGACTACGTCATCGAGCACGCCAACGCGGTGCTGTCCCGGCCGATCAGCCGCGAGGACGTCATCGGCACCTGGGCGGGCCTGCGGCCGCTGCTGCAGCCCGGCACCAAGGAGGGCACGTCCTCGGCGAAGGTGTCCCGCGAGCACACCGTGGCCTCCCCGACCCCCGGCCTCACGGTCATCGCGGGCGGCAAGCTCACGACGTACCGCGTGATGGCCAAGGACGCCGTCGACTTCGCGATCGGCTCGCGCGCCACCACCCTGCCGTCGATCACGCACAAGGTGCCGCTCGTCGGCGCCGAGGGCCTGCAGGTGCTGCAGCGCCAGTCCCGCGACATCGGCAACCGCTACGGCTGGGACCGCGGGCGCATGGACCACCTGCTGCACCGGTACGGCTCGCTGCTCGGCGAGCTGCTGGAGCTCGTGGACGCCGAGCCCGCCCTGGGCCGGCCGCTGGCGAACGCGCCGGCGTACATCGGCGCGGAGGTCGCGTACGCCGTGAGCCACGAGGGCGCCCTGCACCTCGACGACGTGATGATGCACCGCACGCGGCTCAACTACGAGCAGGCGGACAAGGGCGTCGGCGCCCTCGACGAGATCGCGGACATCATCGCCCCGCGGCTCGGCTGGGACGACGCCACCCGCGAGCGCGAGATCGCCGCCTACCGGTCGCGCGCCGAGGCCGAGCACGCCGCCGCGCAGCAGCCCGACGACGCCGCCGCGCAGGCCGCCCGCGACGCCGCGGAGGACATCGCCCCGCTGCTGCCGCTCGACCCGGCGGCCGAGACCGCCGTCCAGCCCGGTCACAAGCCCGGTTCGTCCCCCGAGACCCCTGCCGCGAACCCCCCGGCAGGGACATGATCGGGTACTGAAGGCGCACCACCTGCGGTCCCCCGGCCGCACTCCGGTCCGCCGGAGCCCTACTACGAGACAACGACGTCCGTCTGAGAAAGAGGTCGACTGTGGAGTCCATCTCGATCGGCGAGGCCATCCTCTCCGAGTTCCTCGGCACCGCTGTCCTGCTCCTCCTGGGTGCAGGCGTGGTCGCCAACGTGATCCTGCCGCGGACGAAGGGGTTCGGTGGCGGATGGCTGCTGATCAACTTCGGATGGGGCCTCGCCGTGTTCACCGGCGTGTACGTGGCCTTCAAGTCCGGCGCGCACCTCAACCCCGCCGTCACCCTCGGCATCTGGGCCGCGGGCAAGGACGAGTTCGCCCCGGGCATCGAGGTGAACGCCGTCAACGGGTTCCTGTACATCGCGGCGCAGTTCGCGGGCGCCGCCATCGGCTCCGCCCTGGCCTACCTCACGTACAAGAAGCACTTCGACGAGGACGCCGAGCCGGCCGTCAAGCTCGCGGTGTTCTCCACCGGCCCGGAGCTGCGCTCGTACGGGTGGAACTTCCTCACGGAGGTCATCGGCACGTTCGTGCTGGTGTTCTGGGTCGTCATCAGCGGCAACACCCCCGCGCAGATCGGCCCGCTGGGCGTCGCCCTCGTCGTGGTCGCGATCGGCGCCAGCCTCGGTGGCCCCACCGGGTACGCCATCAACCCGGCGCGTGACCTCGGCCCGCGCCTCGCGCACGCCCTGCTGCCGATCCGCGGCAAGGGATCGTCGGACTGGTCGTACGCCTGGGTGCCGGTGCTCGGCCCCGCCGTCGGCGGCATCCTCGGCGGTCTGCTCGCGCTCGCCGTCGGCTGGGTGTACTGACCGCGGCCGGGTGCCCGTCCCACGCCCCTGCCGGGGCGGGCACCCGCGTCCGCTGACGTCCCGCGGCGGCCCCCGCCGCGCCCGACCTCCCGCGGCGCCGCCCCCGCGACGCCGCCCCCGCCGCACCGGCGGGCCCACTCGACTCGAAGGAAAGCCACATGTCCGAGCAGTTCGTCATGGCGATCGACCAGGGCACCACCTCCACCCGGGCCATCATCTTCAACCACAGCGGGCAGATCGTGTCCGTCGGGCAGACCGAGCACCAGCAGATCTTCCCGCGGGCCGGCTGGGTGGAGCACGACCCGAACGAGATCTGGAACAACACGCGCGAGGTCGTCGGCCTCGCGCTCACCCGGGCGAACAAGACCTACTCCGACATCGTCGCCATCGGCATCACCAACCAGCGCGAGACCGCGGTGGTGTGGGACCGGACCACCGGCCAGCCGGTATACAACGCGATCGTCTGGCAGGACACCCGCACCCAGAAGATCTGCGACGACCTCGCGGCCCTCGGCGGCGGCGCCGAGCGGTACAAGGACCGCGTGGGCCTGCCGCTGGCGACCTACTTCTCCGGCCCGAAGATCCGCTGGATCCTCGACAACGTCGAGGGCGCGCGGGAGAAGGCGGAGCGCGGCGAGCTCGCGTTCGGCAACACCGACTCGTGGGTGCTGTGGAACATGACCGGCGGCATCGAGGGCGGCGTGCACGTCACGGACGTCACCAACGCCTCCCGCACCATGCTGATGAACGTCGACTCCCTCACCTGGAACGAGGAGATCGCCGCGGAGATGGGCGTGCCGCTGTCCATGCTCCCGGAGATCCGCTCGTCCTCCGAGGTGTACGGGCACGGGCGCCAGGGCGGGCTCGTCCCGGGCGTGCCGATCGCCGGCATCCTCGGCGACCAGCAGGCCGCGACCTTCGGCCAGGCGTGCTTCGAGGTCGGCACGGCCAAGAACACGTACGGCACCGGCAACTTCATGCTGCTGAACACCGGCACCGAGCCGGTCCCGTCCAAGAACGGCCTGCTCACCACGGTCGCGTACAAGATCGGCGACAAGCCGCAGGTCTACGCGCTCGAGGGCTCGATCGCCGTGACCGGGTCGCTCGTGCAGTGGCTGCGCGACAACCTCGGCATGTTCATGGACGCGCCGGACATCGAGTACCTGGCGTCGAAGGTCGACGACAACGGCGGCGCGTACTTCGTGCCGGCGTTCTCGGGCCTGTTCGCCCCGTACTGGCGCTCGGACGCGCGCGGCGCCCTGGTCGGCCTGACCCGGTACGTCAACCGCAACCACATCGCCCGCGCCGCGCTGGAGGCCACCGCCTTCCAGACCCGCGAGGTGCTGGACGCCATGAACGCCGACTCCGGGGTCGCGCTCACCGAGCTCAAGGTGGACGGCGGCATGACCGCCAACACCCTGCTCATGCAGTTCCAGGCGGACATCCTCGACGTGCCCGTCGTGCGCCCGAAGGTCGCGGAGACCACCGCGCTCGGCGCCGCGTACGCCGCGGGCATCGCCGTCGGGTTCTGGGAGGGCGAGCAGGACGTCATCGACAACTGGGCGGAGGACCGCCGCTGGACCCCGAACCTCGGGTCCGACGAGCGCGACCGGCAGTACCGCCTGTGGAAGAAGGCGGTCACGAAGACGCTCGACTGGGTCGACGACGACGTGCGCTGACGCACCCGCAGCACCCGGCCGGCCCCGTCCCCCGCACCCGCGGGCGGCGGGGCCGGTCCGCGTCCGGCTCAGCCCCCGAGCGAGGAGATGAGCAGCCGGGCGACCTCGAAGTAGATGATCAGCCCGGTGCCGTCGACCAGGGTGGTGATCATCGGGCCGGACACCACCGCCGGGTCCGCCCCCAGCCGGCGCAGGACGAGCGGCAGCACCGAGGCCACGAGCGACGACCACAGCACGATCGCGGCGGCCGCGACCGCCACGGTGAGCGCGACCTCCGGGCCGACCCCCAGCGTCCACGCCCGCAGCCAGCCGACGGCGGCGATCGTGGCGGCCACCAGCGCGCCGGTGCTCAGCTCCTTGCGCAGCACCCGGCCCACGTCGCGCAGCCGCACCTCGCCCACGGCCATCGCCCGGATCAGCGTCGTCGTGATCTGGGTGCCGGCGTTGCCGCCCGTCCCGATGAGCAGCGGCACGAAGAACGCCAGCGCGATCACGGTGTCCAGCTCGTCGGCGAACGCGCGCAGCACCGTGCCGGTGTACATCTCCGCGACGAACAGCACGAGCATCCAGACGATCCGCTTGCGCCACAGCCGCCACGGCGACGCGCGCAGGTACGGCACGTCCAGCGGCTGGGCACCGCCCTGGCGCACGGCGTCCTCCGTCGCCTCCTGCGCGTCGATGTCGGCGACGTCGTCCGGGGTCAGCACCCCGAGCAGCTGCCCGTCGGCCACCACGGGCAGGGCCGTCAGGCGGTGCCGGTGCAGCAGCCGCGCGGCGGCCTCCTGGTCGGCGGTCGGGCCGACGGTCACGACGTCCTCGCGCACGAGGGAGGCGACCTGCCGCGACGGGGCGGCGAGCACCAGGTCGCGGAACGACACGACGCCCAGCAGCCGGGGACCGGCGCCGTCGTCGCTCGTCACGTAGACGCCGCCGCTCTCGGCCGCGGACTCCGTCTGCCGGCGCACCGCCGCGACCGCCTCGCGCACGGACATGTCCGGGCGCACCGTGACGACGTCGGGGTTCATGCGGGCGGCGGCGCAGTCCGCGGGCCACGCGAGCAGCCCGCGGACGACGGCGGACCGCGTCACCCGCATCGCGGCGAGCACCGCGGCGCGGTCCGCGTCGGGCAGGACGCGCAGCAGCTCGGCCGCCTCGTCGGCGTCCAGGCTGTCGACCAGGCCCGCGGCCACGGCGGGCTCGACGACCTGGACCACCTCGGCGGCGGCGTGCGCGTCGAGCGAGCCCAGCAGGTCCGCGGCGGTCGCGGGCACCAGC
>JAEWGQ010000368.1 GCA_023388235.1 Actinomycetes bacterium
GTCGCGGGCGGGCCCGCCGGGGCGGGGCGTGCGCCGGTGGTCGTGCGTGCGGTGGTGGTGCGTGCGGCGGTGGTCGTACGTGCGGCGGTCGGTCGGGCGGCGGCGGGCGGCAGGGCGGGCACGGGTCTCCGGGGGACGGCTGCGGGGTCCCGGCCACTGTAGGCAACCGCGCCGGGCGACCGCGAGACCGAGCGCCCGGCCGGGTGACGGGCGATGATCGACGCATGGCAGAGGCGGAGCAGGACGTCAGCACGGCCGGCGCGTACGTGACGACCGGCGAGGAGTTCGTGCGGGACCAGAGCTACATCACCACGCGGATCACGGCGGACGGCCGGGACGGCTACCCCGTCGAGCCGGGCCGCTACCGCCTCGTGGTGTCGCGGGCGTGCCCGTGGGCGAACCGCGCGGTGATCGTCCGCCGGCTGCTCGGCCTGGAGGACGCGATCTCGATGGGCGTGTGCGGCCCGACGCACGACGCACGGTCGTGGACGTTCGACCTCGACCCGGGCGCCGTGGACCCGGTGCTGGGGATCCCGCGGATCCAGGACGCGTACTTCCGCCGGTTCCCGGGCTACGAGCGCGGGATCACGGTGCCCGCGATCGTGGACGTCCCGTCGGGCGCCGTCGTCACGAACGACTACGCGCAGATGACGCTGGACCTGTCGACGCAGTGGACCGCGTACCACCGGCCCGGCGCGCCGGACCTGTACCCGGAGCCCCTGCGGGACGAGATCGACGCCGTGGCCCGGAAGGTGTTCACCGACGTGAACAACGGCGTGTACCGCTGCGGGTTCGCCGGGTCGCAGGACGCGTACGAGCGCGCCTACCGCCGGCTGTTCGCCCGGCTCGACTGGCTGGGCGAGCGCCTGGCCGACCGGCGCTACCTGGTGGGCGACACGATCACGGAGGCGGACGTCCGGCTGTTCACCACGCTCGTGCGGTTCGACGCGGTGTACCACGGGCACTTCAAGTGCAACCGGTCGAAGCTCACGGAGATGCCGGTGCTGTGGGCGTACGCGCGCGACCTGTTCCAGACCCCGGGGTTCGGGGACACGATCGACTTCGACCACATCAAGCGGCACTACTACGTGGTGCACGAGGACATCAACCCGACGCAGATCGTGCCGCTCGGCCCGGACCTGCGCGGCTGGCTGACCCCGCACGGGCGGGAGGCCCTGGGCGGGCGCCCGTTCGGCGACGGCACCCCGCCGGGACCGGTCCCCGCCGGTGAGCGGGTGGACCCCGCGCACACCGCGGAGGCGATGGCGGGCTGACCCCCTCGCCCGGGGAACCGGCTACGCCGCGACGGGGCGCACCCGGACCACGTTGCGCCACGGGTCGTCGAACGTCACCGTCGCGCCGTCGTCGCGCACCGCCACGCCGTGCGCGGCCAGGCGCTCGCGGAGGGCGCCGACGTCGTCGCCGCCCGGGACCACCAGGGTGACCTCGCCGAGCCCCAGGCTGCTCGCCCGCGGGCCGGCGCCGGCCGAGTTCCAGGTGTTCATCGCCATGTGGTGGTGGTAGCCGCCCGCGGACACGAACAGCGCGCCGTGCCACTCGGCCATCACGTCGAACCCGAGGGCGTCGACGTAGAACGCGCGCGCCCCGGCGACGTCGCCGACCTGCAGGTGCACGTGCCCGACGACCGGCCGCCCGGCGGGCGCGCCCGGCACGGCGGCGGCGTGGCCCCGGATGAAGGCGTTCGGGTCGAGCTGCAGCGAGTCCATCAGCACGCGCCCGTGCTCGTCGTAGCCCCACAGCTCGCGCGCGCGGTCCCAGTACAGCTCGACGCCGTTGCCCTCGGGGTCGGTGAGGTAGAACGCCTCGGACACCAGGTGGTCCGCGCTCCCGACGAACGTGTGCGGGGCGCGCGCGGCGACCGACGCGAGCGTGGCCGCGAGCGCCTGCTGGGTGTCGAAGAGGAGGGCGGTGTGGAACAGCCCGGCCTGGCCGCGGCTGGTCGGCGGCAGGTCGGGGGTGTGCCGCAGGACCACGAGCGGCTGCGTGCCCCGCCCGAGCACGACGACGTCGGGCCGGCCCACGCCCTCGATGCGCTCGTCCGGGCGCTCGACGACCTGCAGGCCGAGGACGTCGCGGTAGTACCGCAGCTGCAGGTCCAGGTCCCCGACGAGCAGGGTCACCGGGCCCATCGCGGTGTCGGCGGCGAGGCGGTCCTGGGGCGTGGTGGCGGCGGTCATGCGTCCAGGTTAGTTGAGCCTTCAACATTTCGCCAGGCACGCCGCTACACCGCGGGCGGACGTCCTTCGACCCGCGGCACGCGCCGCGGGCGGTCAGCCGCGACGCTGCAGGTCGTTGCGCCCGAAGTCGGTGAGGAACCGCGGCCCGCGCTCCGCGAGCTCGCGCTCGTAGGACTCCGCCCACACGCCGTACGGCGTCCGCGCCAGGCCGTCGTTGGAGAACCGGGCGTCGTCGGTGACCTCGGTGACGCAGAACGCGGGGATCTGCAGGTCCGTGACCGGGCCCGACCGCTCGCACTCCGCGACGACCAGGGGACGGTTCGCGCCCCCGAAGACGTCCACGACCCACCCGTCCGCGCCCAGCCACACCGCGTACCGGTTCTTGACGATCCGGCTGCCCCCGCGGCGGATCATCTCCGTGCCCACGGTGACGTCGATCTCGCGCTCCGCCTCGTACCGGGTGCCGACGTTCATCGGGCCCTTGAGCGTCACCGCGCAGAAGTCGAACCGGTCCCCCACCAGGTCCAGCACGGCCAGCGGGTCGGCGTCCGGGCCGAGCGGCAGCCGCACCCCCGGCGCCTGCACCCGCAGCCGCAGCGCGTAGCCGTCCTGCGCCAGGTAGTAGGACTGCACGATGAGCACGGGGTCCGGCTCGTCCAGCAGCTCGGGCGGGAGCTCCCGCACGAAGAACCGCCGCTCGAACTCGAAGTCGCCGTAGCCGGTGTCGCTCACCGCCGGGCCCTCCTCGCCGCAGGTCGCGCCGGGCCCCGGACGGGGCCCGCCGGGGTCACCGTAACCCGCGGGCGCGCGCCGGAGCCCCGGGACACGACGTCCGGCCACCGGCGGCCGCCGCGCGGCGTCAGGCGCCGGGCCGCAGGTCCATCGCGAGCGTGCGCCCCCAGGGCTGCGCCGCGACCTCGCGGAACCCCACCCGGCCGTAGAACGCGGTCGCCCCGGTGTTGCGCGTCGCGACGCCCAGGTGCAGGCCCGGCACCCCCCGCGCGCGCAGCGCGGCGACCAGCGTCCCGATGAGGGTGCGCCCGAGACCGCGGCCCTGCGCGCGCGGCAGCAGGTCGATGTGCAGGTGCGCGGGGTACGGGTCGGTGACCGCCGGGTCGTACGTCGTGCCCTGGTGCACGGCTTGCCGGAGCTCGTGGTCCAGGTACCCCTCGACCGCCGGGCGCAGCGGGTACCGCTCGCGCAGCGGCGGCCACCACGACTCCTCCTGCCACCGCGCGAACGCCTGGGAGTCGGCCGTCCCGACCACGTACCCCGCCACGCCCTCGTCGTCGGTGACCACCCACGTCAGCCCCGGGTCGGCGACCGGGTACGGCGCGGCGTACACGTGCCCGAGCAGGTCCGGGTCCCGGTACAGGCCGCTCGCGTCGGCGCCGGCGTCGCCGGTCAGCAGGCACACCCGGTACATGCCGGCCAGGTCGCACGGGGAGAACGGTCGCACCTGCATGCGGCCGACCCTACCGGCGCGCGCACGCCCCGCCGGCCC
>JAEWGQ010000182.1 GCA_023388235.1 Actinomycetes bacterium
GCGGCACCCGAGGCGGCGGGACCGGGCCGGGCGCCGCTGCCACCGCTGCGGACGGCCGTCCGGTTCGCGGCGCTCACCGCCGTCAACCCGCTGACGCTCGTCACGTTCGCGGCGGTCGCGGCGGCGCTGCCGCCCGGGACGTCCGCCCCGTGGTTCGTGCCGGGGGTGGCGGCCGGGTCGGGGGCCTGGCAGGTGGTGCTGGCGTGCGGCGGGGCGCTGCTGCGACGGCACGGCGGTGACCGGGTCCGGCGCCGGAGCGGACCGGTCGGCGCGGCGGTCGTGCTGGCCGCCGCCGTGCTCGTGCTGGTGCGCGCCCGCTGAGGGTCAGCGGCGCAGGACGCGCCGTGCGAGCCCGTTGCCCAGCAGCTGCGCGAGCTGCACCATCACGACGATCACCGCGACCGCCGTCCACGTCGCGACGTCGTTGAACCGCTGGTACCCGTAGACGATCGCGAAGTCGCCCAGGCCGCCCGCGCCGATCGCGCCCGCGACCGCCGTCATGTCGACGATGCCGACGAACAGGAACGTGAACCCGAGGATCAGCGGCCCGAGGGTCTCCGGGACGATGACCGTCGCGATGATCCGCAGCGGGCCCGCGCCCATCGCCCGCGCGGCCTCGACGACCCCCGGGTCGAGCGCGACGAGGTTCTGCTCGACGATCCGCGAGGTCGCGAACGTCGCCATGATGGCGAGCGCCGGGATCGCGGCCTTCACCCCGTAGGACGTGTCGGTCAGCAGCGACGTCAGCGGCCGCACGGCGGTGATGAAGATGATGAACGGGATGGGGCGGACGATGTTGACCGCCACGTTGAGGACCGCGAACACGACCCGGTTCTGCAGGATGTTCCCGCGCCGGGTGACGTAGAGGGCGATGCCGAGCAGCAGGCCGCAGAACCCGCCGATCGCCAGCGCCGCGACGGCCATCTGCAGGGTGTCGCCGAGCGCCACCCACAGCGCGGGCCACAGCGAGGTGCCGTTGGGCGTGGTCATGCGGTCACCTCCGGGGTGTGGTCGACGACCTCGGTGTGCCGGCGCAGGTCCGCCAGCAGGGCGTCGATGTCGGCGTCGGCGCCGGTGAGCTCGAACGTCAGCGACCCGAGCGGGCGGGAGTTCACCTCGGTGATCCCGCCGAACACGACGCTGCCGTCCACGTGGTGCGCCCGCAGGCGCTCGGTGATGGCGATGCCGGGCTGCCCGTCGGTCTCCCGCACGGCGACCGTCACGATGCGCCCGGGGTGCCGCTCGCGCAGGCGCGCCACGACGTCCTCGCGGGGCCGGTCGTGCAGCGCGGCGCCGATGAACCGGCGCGTGATCTCCGCCTGCGGGTGCGCGAACACCTGGTAGACGTCGCCGGACTCGACCACCCGGCCGTGCTCCATCACCGCGACCCGGTTGCACAGGTAGGACACGACGGACATCTCGTGCGTGATGACGACGACGGTCACGCCGAGCTCGCGGTTCACGCGCCGCAGCAGGTCCAGCACGTCCTTCGTCGTCTCCGGGTCCAGCGCGCTGGTCGCCTCGTCGGCGAGCAGCAGCGCCGGGGACGTCGCGAGCGCCCGGGCGATGCCGACGCGCTGCTTCTGGCCGCCGGACAGCTGGTCGGGGTACTGCTTCGCCTTGTCCGCGAGCCCGACGAAGTCGAGCAGCTCGGCCACGCGGGCCCGGCGCTCGTCGCGGGACCACCGGGCGACCCGCAGCGGGTACGCGACGTTCCCGGCCACGGTCCGGGACCGCAGCAGGTTGAACTGCTGGAAGATGAACCCGATGCCGGCGCGGGCGGGTCGCAGCCCGCGCTCGCTCAGCCCGGTCAGCGCGGTGCCGTCCACCACGACCTCGCCGGACGTCGGGGTCTCGAGCGCGTTGACGAGGCGCACGAGCGTGCTCTTGCCGGCGCCGGAGGAGCCGATCACGCCGAACACGTCGCCGCGCTCGATGTCGAGCGTCACGCCGTCGACGGCCCGCACGGGTCCGTCGGGCCCGTCGAACACCTTCGACACGTCACGCAGGGAGACCATCGCGGTCATCGGGTCACCGTCCAGGGGTGGGGTTCGGGTGGTGCGTGCCGGGCGGCCCGCGGGCCGCCCGGCACGACGGTCAGGAGTTGCGGACCAGGTCCTCGAGGTCCGCGAGGGTGCTGCGCAGCTCCTCGGGGGACAGGTCCGGCTGCACGGCCGTGCCCTTGTTCTCGTCCTCGAGCTGGCCGATGACCTCGTCGCGCTGGTAGATCTCGACGAGCTGGGCGTAGACGGGGTTGTCGGCGTCCTCGGCGCGGGCGACCCAGACGTTGGCGTAGGGGCGTGCCTGCTCCGGGTCGTCGAGGTCGGAGTAGATCGCCTCGGTCGGGTCCAGGCCGGCGTCGGTGGCGTAGGTGTTGTTGATGACGGCGCCGTCCAGGCTCTGCAGCTGCACCGCCGTCTGGTTCGCGTCCACCGGCACCACGGTCACCCGCGAGGCGGCCTCGTCGATCTCCGCCGGGGTGGACAGCGCGTTGCCGCCGCCGGTCAGGGAGATCAGGCCGGCCGACTGGAGCACGAGCAGGGCGCGCGCCTGGTTCGTGGCGTCGTTCGGGATCGCGATCTCCGCGCCGTCCGGGATGTCCTCGGGGGAGGCGTAGCCCTTCGTCGTGTACAGCGCGAGCTGGTAGATGAGGGTGCTGCCGATCGGCGTCAGGTCGTCGCCCGCGTTGACGTTGTAGTCCGCGAGGAACAGCAGGTGCTGGAACTGGTTGAGGTCCAGCTGCCCGTTGCTGAGCGCCGGGTTGGGCTGCTGGTAGTCGGTGAAGTTCACGAGCTCGACGTCGATCCCCTCCTCCGCGGCCAGGTCCGTGAACGTCGTCCAGTAGTCCTGCGCGATGTCGGCGACGCCGATCGTCACGGTCACCGGGTGGTCGGGGTCGGCGGAGGTGGGTGCGGACGGCTCGCCGCCGCCGGAGCAGGCGGCGAGCGCCCCCAGGGCGAGGGCGGCGAACGCGGCGGTCAGGGTGCGCTTCATGGTGCTTGCCTTCCAGGTCGCGGGCCCGGTGCGTCGGGCCCGTGCGGTCCGGTGGACCGTCGTGCGGGGCGGGGAGGTGCGCGGCGGGCGTGCCGTCGTGCACCGGTCGACCCGTCCGGCGGCGGCCCCGGTGCGGACGGCAGGGCCGTCGGGCGTCAGGACCGTGCGGGACCGTCGTGGCCGGGCCGGGTGCTCACGGGAGAGCAGGGGGCCGGGCGGGTCCGCCGCGGGAGGGTCGGGTCGCTGCGGGACGCAGCGTCAGCACATTCGCTGACGACAGCACATGAGCCCGCAGCTCGCCCCGGCCATGACGCGCATCGACGGCGCGCGGTGCTCGGAAGCGGCGTGGGTGCTCACGTGCTCGACTCCTGTCCCGGTGCGGGGGGCGGACGCGGGCGACCATAGCACCCGTCCCGGAGGCCGCGTCCCCGGGTCTCAGGGCCCGGCCCGCGCCCGCGCCGCCCGCCGTCGCCGGCCCCGCACGCGGACCGCGCCCGCCCCCGTGGCAGGGGCGGGCGCGGTCGTCGCCGGGTGGTCAGGCCGAGGCGCGCACCAGGTCCTCGAGGTCGGCCAGGTCGGCCTGCAGCTCGTCGGCCGGGACGTCCTCGACGACGGCCGTGCCGCCGTTCTCCTCGAGCAGCTGGTCGGTGACCGCGGCCGAGTGGTAGATCTCGATCAGCTGCGCGTAGACCGGGTTGTCCTTGTCCTCGGCGCGGGCCACCCAGATGTTCAGGTAGGGCCGGGCGGTGTCGGTGTCCTCCAGGTCGGAGTAGATCGCCGTCGTCGGGTCGATGCCGGCGTCGGCGGCGTAGTTGTTGTTGATGACCGCGGCGTCGAGGCTCTGCAGCTGGACGCTCGTCTGGTTCGCGTCCACGGGCACCACCGTCACGCGCGACCCCGCCGGGTCGATCTCCGCCGGGGTGGAGAACGCGTTGCCGCCGTCGGTCAGCGAGATGAGCCCCGCCGACTGCAGGACCAGCAGCGCCCGCGCCTGGTTGACGACGTCGTTCGGGATCGCGATCTCCGCCCCGTCCGGGATTCCGTCGGGGGAGGCGTAGCCCTTCGTCGTGTAGAGGCCGAGCTGGTAGATCGCGGTGGACCCGACGGGCTCCAGGTCGTCGTCGGACGCGACGTTGTAGTTGGCCAGGTACAGCAGGTGCTGGAACTGGTTGAGCTCCAGGTCGCCCGCGCTGAGGATCGGGTTGGGCTGCGTGTAGTCGGTGAAGTTCACGAGCTCGACGTCGATCCCCTCGTCCGCTGCCAGGTCGGTGAACGTCGTCCAGTACTCCTGGGCCTTGTCGGTGACGCCGACGCGGACCGTGACGCGGTGCCCGGCGTCGGCGGTCGCGGTCGCGTCGCCCGCCCCGGGGGCGTCGCCCGAGGAGCACGCGGCCAGGGTCGCGGTGGCGATCAGGGCGGCGAGGGCGGCGGGCAGTCTGCGCTTCATGGTGGTGCCTTCCGTGCGGGGCCCCGCCGCTGCGGCGGGGGTGGGGTCGGGGTGCGGAGGTGCGGAGGGTGCGGAGGGTGCGGTGGGCCGGGCGGCCGCGAGCCGGACCGGTGCCGGGCGGCCGGACGCGGAGGGCGCCGTCGGGTGCGTCCCGGGAGGGCGTGCCGCGCGGGTGCGGCACGCC
>JAEWGQ010000225.1 GCA_023388235.1 Actinomycetes bacterium
GTCCAGCCAAGGCCCACGCGAGCGGCTGAGAGGAGGGTTCTGCCCGACACGCCCGGGCGTGTCGCGCTCGAACCCTCCACTCACGGCTGCCGACACGCGCGTTGCTAGCGCACCCAGCCAGCCGGACTCGGGAGCCGTACCGGACCCCGCGCCCCGGGGCGCGGGGAACCCTGTCCAGCCGGACCCCACGCGAGCCGCTGAGGGGCGGGTTCTGCCCGACACGCCCCGGCGTGTCGCGTTCGAACCCTCCCCTCACGCCTGCGGCCCCAGCGGGACCTCACTCGTGCGAGCCGCGGGCACTCCCGGGCAGGAACCGGCTCACGCCACCCCCCAGCCCGGGCACGGCGACGGCCCCGCAGCCGGAGCCGCGGGGCCGTGCGTCAGTCGTGGTGGTGCGGGGCGGTGCTCAGCGCAGCCGGCCGCCGCGGCGCGCCCGCAGGGCGGCGAGGGCCTCGTCCAGGATGGCCTCGCCGTCCTCGACGGACCGCCGCTCCTTCACGTACGCGAGGTGCGTCTTGTACGGCTCGTTCCGCACGGGGGCCGGCGGGTTCTCCTGGTCCTGCCCGGCGGGGAACCCGCAGCGGGGGCAGTCCCAGGTGAGCGGCGCCTCCTCGGCGGCCTCCTCCGCGAAGGACGGCCGGGTCTCGTGGCCGTTCGCGCACCAGTAGGAGATCCAGATGCGGGGTGCGGCGTCGCCGCGCTCGGCCTCGCCCATCGGGCCCGCGCCGACGCGGGAACCCCGGATCGCGCTTCCGCTCGCCATGTCGTCCGCTCCCTCAGCTCACGCGCTCGATGAGGCCGAGCAGCACGATCACGACCGCCCACACGAGGCTGACGCCCACGGTGATCCGGTTGAGGTTGCGCTCGGCCACGCCGGACGACCCGGCGCTGCTGGTGATGCCACCGCCGAACATGTCCGAGAGGCCGCCGCCCTTGCCCTTGTGCAGCAGGACGAGCGGGACGAGCAGCAGGCTCGTGACCACCAGGAGGACCTGGAGGGCGATGGTGAGGGCTGTCACGGGGTCTGACTCTCTCGCGTGGGGACGTTCGGTGGTGGACCGCGGTCCAGGGTAGGCGACCCGTCCCCGCGGAATCCAGCAGGACGCGCGCGGACGGGTGGCCGTGGTGCCGGCGGGCGGAGGTGCTCCCCCGCCCGCCGGCACCCGGGTGGCTCAGGCGCCGGCGTGCGCCTTGAACCGGGCGATCTTCGCGAACTCCTCGGCGTCCAGCGACGCGCCGCCCACGAGGGCGCCGTCGACGTCCGGCTTGCCGATGATCTGCGCGGCGTTGCCGGACTTCACCGAGCCGCCGTACAGGACGCGCACGGCGTCGGCGACCTCGGCGGAGTACAGCTCGGCGAGCTTGCCGCGGATGGCCTCGCAGACCTCCTGCGCGTCCTCCGGGGTGGCGACCTCGCCGGTGCCGATGGCCCACACGGGCTCGTAGGCGATGACGACCGTCTTCGCCTGCTCCTCGGTGATGCCCGCGAGCGAGCCCTCGAGCTGCGCGAGGGTGTACGGGACGTGCTCGCCGGCCTTGCGGACGTCGAGGCCCTCGCCGACGCACACGATCGGGACGAGGCCCGCGCCGAACGCGGCGACGGCCTTGGCGGCCACCGTCGCGTCGGACTCGGCGTGGTACTCGCGCCGCTCGGAGTGCCCGACGGCCACGTAGGTGACGCCGAGCTTCGCGAGCTGCGTCGCGGAGACCTCACCGGTGTACGCGCCGGACGCGTGCTGCGACACGTCCTGCGCGCCGTAGCGGATGTCGAGCTTGTCGGCGTCGACCAGGGTCTGCACGGAGCGCAGGTTGGTGAACGACGGCAGGACCGCGACCTCCACGTCGGAGAAGTCGTGCTTCGCGTCCTTCAGGGTCCACGCGAGCTTCTGGACCAGGTGCACGGCCTCGTGGTGGTCGAGGTTGAGCTTCCAGTTGCCCGCGATCAGGGGGGTGCGTGCCATGCGGATCAGTCCTCCAGGACAGCGATGCCGGGGAGGGTCTTGCCCTCGAGGAGCTCCAGCGACGCGCCGCCGCCGGTCGAGATGTGGCCGAAGCCGGCCTCGTCGAAGCCGAGCCGGCGCACGGCCGCGGCCGAGTCGCCGCCGCCGACGATCGAGAAGCCGTCGGTGTCGACGAGCGCCTGCGCGACGGCCTTGGTGCCCTCGGCGAACGCCGGGAACTCGAACACGCCCATCGGGCCGTTCCAGGCGATGGTCTTCGCGCCGAGGATGGCCTCGCGGAACAGCTCGCCGGACTTCGGGCCGATGTCCAGGCCCATCTTGCCGGCGGGGATCTTGTCGGCGTCCACGGTCTCGTGCGGGGCGTCCGCGGCGAACGAGTCGGCGGCGACGATGTCGACCGGCAGGACGATCTCGACGCCGGACTCCTGCGCCTGCGCGAGGTAGCCCTTGACGGTCTCGACCTGGTCCTCCTCGAGCAGCGAGGAGCCGACCTCGTGGCCCTGGGCCTTGAGGAACGTGAAGACCATGCCGCCGCCGATGAGCAGCTTGTCGGCCTTGGTCAGCAGGTTGGCGATGACGCCGAGCTTGTCCGAGACCTTCGAGCCGCCGAGCACGACGACGTAGGGCCGCTCCGGGTCCTCGACGGCCTTGCGGAGGGCCTCGACCTCGGCGAGGACGAGCGAGCCCGCGGCGTGCGGCAGGCGGAGCGCGACGTCGTAGACCGACGCCTGCTTGCGGTGCACGACGCCGAAGCCGTCGGAGACGAACGCGTCCGCGAGCTGGGCCAGCTCGTCGGCGAGCTCGCCGCGCACGGCGTCGTCCTTGGACGTCTCGCGGGCGTCGAAGCGGATGTTCTCGAGCAGCGCGATCTGGCCGTCCTCGAGCGCGGCGACGGTGGCCTTGGCCGAGTCGCCGACGACGTCCTGGGCGAGGGCCACCGGCTGGCCGAGCAGCTCGCCGAGGCGCGCGGCCACGGGGGCCAGCGAGTACTTCGGGTCGGGCTCGCCCTTCGGGCGGCCGAGGTGCGCGGTGACGACCACGCGGGCGCCGGCGTCGAGCAGGCCCTTCAGCGTGGGCAGCGCGGCGCGGATGCGGCCGTCGTCGGTGATGGTCGTGCCGTCCAGCGGCACGTTGAAGTCGGAACGGACGAGAACGCGCTTGCCGCGCAGGTCGCCGAGGTCCTCGATGGTCTTCATGCTCTCCTACCTTGCTCGGTCACGGCCGCCGCGGCCGGCGGCGTCCTGGGCACTACATGGCAGCGTCCGCGTACACCGGGGCCGTGACCCCGGTGTACGCGGACGCATGACCGTCGCTACTGGTGCGTCGCAGACGTCAGAGACGCGCGCCGACGTACTCGGTGAGCTTGACGAGCGAGGAGCTGTAGCCCCACTCGTTGTCGTACCAGGCGATGATCTTGACCTGGTCGCCGATCACCTTGGTGAGCTTCGAGTCGAAGATGCTCTGGTGCGGGTTCGTGACGATGTCCGAGGACACGATCTCGTCCTCGGTGTACTCCAGCGTGCCCTTGAGGGGGCCCTCGGCGGCGGCCTTGACCGCGGCGTTGACCTCCTCGACCGTGACCTCGCGCGAGGCGGTGAAGGTCAGGTCGGTGGCGGAGCCGGTGATGGTCGGCACGCGGAGCGCGAAGCCGTCCAGCTTGCCCTTGAGCTCCGGCAGCACGAGCGCGACGGCCTTGGCGGCGCCGGTCGTGGTCGGGACGATGTTCTGCGCGGCGGCGCGGGCACGACGGAGGTCGCGGTGCGGGCCGTCCTGCAGGTTCTGGTCGCCGGTGTACGCGTGGATGGTGGTCATGAGGCCACGCTCGATGCCGAAGGCGTCGTTGAGGACCTTCGCCACCGGGGCGAGGCAGTTCGTGGTGCACGACGCGTTCGAGATGACGTGGTGCGCGGCGGCGTCGTAGTCGGTGTGGTTGACACCCACGACGAAGGTCGCGTCCTCGTTCTTCGCCGGGGCGGAGATGATGACCTTCTTGGCGCCGGCCTCGATGTGGGCCTTGGCCTTGGTCGCGTCCGTGAAGAAGCCGGTCGACTCGATGACGATGTCGGCGCCCAGCTCGGCCCACGGGAGGTTCGCCGGGTCGCGCTCGGCGAGGGCGCGGATGTTCTTGCCGTCGACGATGATGTTCTCGTCGTCGAAGTCGACGCTCAGCGGGAAGCGGCCCAGCACGGTGTCGTACTTGAGCAGGTGAGCCAGCGTCTTGTTGTCCGTCAGGTCGTTGACGCCGACGATCTCGATGTCGGCGCCCGACGCCACGATGGCCCGGTAGAAGTTGCGCCCGATGCGGCCGAAGCCGTTGATGCCGACCTTGATGGTCACTTGCCCTCCTCGGCACGCGCCGGCAAGCGCCGGCACACACTGTTGCGGTGATGGACTGCGCACGCCGGTGTGCGCCGCCCGGAAACCCCGTGGTCACACGTTCTTGACCCGCGCGAGGTCTCCGGATGGTTAGAAGCCTATACCCGCGCGCGCACGGGCGCAGGGACCAAGGTCTGAGCGGGCGCCGCCCGGCCCGTGGTGCGCGGCTCCCCCGCTCCGGGACCGGAGGTCACAGGTCGAGCAGGTCGGGGCTGAGCCCCGACTCGGTGTCCGGGATGCCGAGGTCGGCGGCGCGCTTGTCGGCCGTCGCGAGCAGGCGCCGGATGCGCCCCGCCACCGCGTCCTTGGTGAGCACCGGGTCGGCGAGCTTCCCGAGCTCCTCGAGCGACGCCTCCTTGTGCGCGAGCCGCAGCTCGCCGGCCTCGCGCAGGTGCTCCGGGACGTCCGGCCCGAGGATCTCGAACGCGCGCTCGACGCGGGCCCCGGCGGCCACGGCGGCCCGGGCCGAGCGGCGCAGGTTCGCGTCGTCGAAGTTGGCCAGGCGGTTCGCGGTGCCCCGCACCTCGCGGCGCACCCGCCGCTCCTCCCAGACCAGCAGCGTGTCGTGCGCGCCGAGCCGGGCGAGCATCGCGGCGATGGCGTCGCCGTCGCGGATCACGACCCGGTCGATCCCCCGCACCTCGCGGGCCTTCGCCGGGATCTGCAGGCGCCGGGCCGCGCCGACGAGGGCGAGCGCCGCCTCCGGCCCGGGGCACGTGACCTCGAGCGCGGACGACCGCCCGGGCTCCGTCAGCGACCCGTGCGCCAGGAACGCGCCGCGCCACGCGGCCTCGGCCTCCTGCGCGCCGGCCGCGACGATCTGCGGCGGCAGCCCGCGCACGGGACGGCCGCGGTTGTCGAGCAGGCCGGTCTGCCGGGCCAGGGACTCGCCGTCCTTCACGACCCGGACGACGTACCGGTTGCCCCGGCGCAGACCGCCCCCGGACACGACGATCACGTCCGAGGCGTGCCCGTACACCTCGGCGATCGCGGCCCGCAGCCGGCGCGCGGCCGCGCCGGTGTCCAGCTCGGCCTCGATGACGATGCGCCCCGAGATGATGTGCAGCCCGCCCGCGAACCGGAGCGTCGCGGAGACCTCCGCCTTCCGGCACGACGTCTTGTCGACCTGGAGCCGCGCAAGCTCGTCCTTCACCTGTGCCGTCAGAGCCATGCGGTCATCCTGCCATCCCGCCGGGCCCGGGTGTCCCGGTCGCGGCGGTGCGCGGACCGTGGCCCACGTCGCCCAGGAAGCCCTCCACGACGTCGCTGATCGCCGCGGCCAGGCGCAGCGGGTCGTGCCGGGGGGTCCCGTCGCCGCGGCGCACCTGGCGCAGCAGCAGCCGGCCGCCCGCGGCCTCGGTGCGCTCCGCGAGCTCGTCGACGTCGTCCACGGACCCGGGGTCGGCGATCACCGCGTCCAGCCGCAGGTCCGGCGCGTGCTGGCGCAGCGCGTCGAGGTGCTCGCACGGGCCCATGCCCGGCGTCTCCGCGTCGGCGGAGAGGTTGAGCACGACGATCCGCCGGGCCGCCGTGCGGTGCAGCGCCGCCGCGAGCTCGGGCACCAGAAGGTGCGGGATGACGGAGGTGTACCAGGACCCCGGCCCCAGGACGACCCAGTCCGCCTCGTCCACCGCGGCGACGGCCTCCGGCAGCGCGGGCGGGGCCTCGGGCACCAGGCGCACCCGGGCGATCGGGTCCCGCGCGACCGCGACGTGGCTCTGCCCGCGCACGAGGTCCACCGAGCCGTCGGCCCGCTGCACCTCGGCCTCGATCGCGAGCGGCACCGCCGCCATCGGCAGCACCCGGCCCCGCGCGCCCAGCAGCCGCCCGACCCAGTCCAGGCCGTCGACCGTGTCGCCGAGCAGCTCCCACAGGGCGACGATCAGCAGGTTGCCGACGGCGTGCCGGTCGAGGTCGCCGGCCGACGTGAACCGGTGCTGCAGCACGTCCCGCCAGGTCCGGCCCCAGTCCGAGTCGTCGCAGAGCGCCGACAGGGCCATCCGCAGGTCCCCGGGCGGCAGGACGCCGAGCTCCTCGCGCAGCCGCCCCGACGACCCGCCGTCGTCGGCGACCGTCACGACCGCGGTGATCCGGTCGGTCACGCGCCGCAGCGCGGACAGCGTGCCGGACAGCCCGTGGCCGCCACCCAGCGCGACGACCGCCGGACGCGGGCCCGGGTCCGCGCTCATTCCTTGCCGAGGTCCCGTGCCGCGACCGTCACGCGCTGCCCGCGCCGGCGCAGCCGCTCCGCGACCGCCTCGCTGATGGCGACGGACCGGTGCTTGCCCCCGGTGCAGCCCACGGCGATCGTCACGTAGCGCTTCTCCTCGGCGAGGTAGCCGGCGAGCACCGGCTCGAGGGCGTCGACGTACCGCTCGACGAACTCGCGCGCGCCGGGCAGGCCGAGCACGTAGTCGCGGACCGGCGCGTCGCGGCCGGACAGGTGCCGCAGTTCGGTGATCCAGTACGGGTTGGCGAGGAACCGCACGTCCACGACGTGGTCCGCGTCGAGCGGGATGCCGTACTTGAACCCGAACGAGACGACGTTGATCCGCAGCACGTCCTCCTGCTCGCCGGTCGACACCGCCGAGCGGACGATCCGGCCGAGCTCGTGCACGTTCGTCTCGGAGGAGTCGATGAGGACGTCGGCGCGCTCCCGGATGTCCGACAGCAGGGTCCGCTCGGCCGCGATGCCGTCGAGGATCCGGCCCTCGCCCTGCAGCGGGTGGGGGCGGCGCACCTGCTCGTAGCGGCGCACCAGCACCTCGTCCGAGGCGTCGAGGAACAGGATCCGGTAGTCCACCCCGGACGCGCGGAGCTGGGACAGCACGGCCAACAGGTCGGCGAAGAACTCCCGGCCGCGGACGTCCACGACGGCGGCGAGCCGCAGGTCGGCGCTCGGCGGGCCGCCGTGCGTGAGCATCCCGACGAGGTGCGTGAGCATCTGCGCGGGGAGGTTGTCGACGACGTACCAGCCCATGTCCTCGAGCACGGCGCCGGCACGGGTGCGGCCGGCGCCGGACATGCCGGTGATGATCAGCAGGTGCGGCTGCTGCACGCGGGGTGCCGCGGCGGCCGCCTCGATCGCGGGGATGCCCGTGGGGACGGTGATCGGCGAGGTCTCGTCGCTCATGCCCCCAGCATGCCAGCCGCGCCGCCGTCCGCCGCCCCGCCGACCGGCTCGGGCGCGGCGGCGGGCGTGCCGTCACCGGCCAGGGCCGCCACGACCGCGGCGGCCGTGCGGGTGCCCATGCCGGGGACGGACGCGATCTCCTCGACGGAGGCGGCGCGCAGCCGCTTGAGGGAGCCGAAGTGCTTGAGCAGCGCCGCGGACCGGGCGGGCCCGAGCCCGGGCACGGAGTCGAGCGCCGAGACGGTCATGCCCTTGCTGCGCTGCTTGCGGTGCGCGGTGATGGCGAACCGGTGCGCCTCGTCGCGCACGCGCTGCAGCAGGTACAGCCCCTCCGACGACCGCTGGAGGATCACCGGGTAGTCCTCCCCCGGCAGCCACACCTCCTCCAGGCGCTTCGCCAGGCCGCAGAGCGCGACGTCGTCGATGCCGAGCTCCGCCAGCGCGGCGGCCGCCGCGGCCACCTGGGGCGGCCCGCCGTCCACCACGACGAGGTTCGGCGGGTACGCGAACTTCTGCGGGCGCCCGGTGGTCTCGTCCACCGGTCCCGACCGCACGGGCCCGACGTCCCCGTCGGCCAGCGCCTCGGCGACCTGGTCCTCCCCCAGCCCGAGCTCGACGTCGCCGGCCTGCTCGCGCTCGGCCAGGTAGCGCCGGAACCGGCGGGTGATGACCTCGTGCATCGCCTGGGTGTCGTCGCGCGCGCCGGTGCCCTCGGGCCCGCGGATGCTGAACCGGCGGTACTCGCTCTTGCGGGCGAGCCCGTCCTCGAACACCACCATCGACGCGACCTGGTACGTGCCCTGGTTGTGCGACACGTCGTAGCACTCGATGCGCAGCGGCGCGGTGTCGAGGCCCAGCGCCTCCTGGATCTCGCGGAGCGCCTGGCTGCGCGTCGTGAGGTCGCCCGCCCGCCGGGTGCGGTGCAGGGCGAGGGCGTGCTCGGCGTTCCTGCGCACCGTCTGCGCGAGCTCGGCCTTGTCGCCGCGCTGCGGGACGCGGACCTGCACCCGGGAGCCGCGCAGGCCGGACAGCCACGCCTGCACCTGCTCGAGCTCGGGCGGCAGCACCGGCACCAGGACCTCGCGCGGCACGGCGCCCGCCACCGCGCCGCCGACGTCGCCGCCCGGGGCGTCCCCGTAGACCTGCTGCAGCAGGTGCTCGACCAGCTCGGCGTCGGTGACGTCCTCGACCTTCTCGACCACCCAGCCGCGCTGGCCGCGGATCCGCCCGTCGCGGACGTGGAACACCTGGACCGCCGCCTCGAGCTCGTCGCCGGCGAGGGCGAAGATGTCGGCGTCCGTGCCGTCCTGCAGCACGACGGCGTTCTTCTCGGTGGCGCGCTCCAGCGCCGCGATGTCGTCGCGCAGGCGGGCGGCGCGCTCGAAGTCGAGCTCGGCGGCGGCCTCCTTCATCCGGGCGGTGAGCCGGCGCGTGAACCGGGCCGTGTCGCCCGCCATGAAGTCCGCGAACTCCTCGGCCAGGACGTGGTGGTCCTCCGGCGAGATGCGCCCGACGCACGGCGCCGAGCACTTGTCGATGTACCCGAGCAGGCACGGCCGGCCCTGCTGCCGCGCGCGCTTGAACACGCCGGCGGAGCAGGTGCGCACCGGGAACACCCGCAGCAGCAGGTCCACGGTCTCCCGGATCGCCCAGGCGTGCGCGTACGGGCCGAAGTAGCGGGTGCCGGGCCGCTTGGCGCCCCGCATGACCTGCACGCGCGGGAACTGGTCGGCCAGCGTCACCGCGAGGTACGGGTAGGACTTGTCGTCCCGGTACTTCACGTTGAACCGCGGGTCGAACTCCTTGATCCAGGAGTACTCGAGCGCCAGCGCCTCGACCTCGGTGCCGACGACCGTCCACTGCACGGAGGCGGCGGTGGTGACCATCTGCTGGGTGCGCGGGTGCAGGCCCGCGACGTCCTGGAAGTAGCTGTTCAGCCGCTGCCGCAGGCTCTTGGCCTTGCCGACGTAGACGACCCGGCCGTGCTCGTCGCGGAACCGGTACACGCCCGGGGAGTCCGGGATCTCGCCCGGGGCCGGGCGGTACGTCGCGGGATCAGCCATATCCACCAGCCTAGTTCGACACTCCGACACCGGGCCCGCGCCTACCCTGGGGCATGGGCCTGCTGCACACCTACGCCGCGGACGTCGTCTGGACGGGCGCGGGCACCACCGGGACGACCGCCTACACCGCCTACGGCCGGGACCACGAGGTCCTCGTGCCGGGCAAGCCGCCGATCCTCGGGTCCGCGGACCCGGCGTTCCGCGGCGACCCCGCCCGGCACAACCCCGAGGAGCTGCTCGTCGCGGCCCTCGCGCAGTGCCACATGCTGTGGTTCCTGCACCTCGCCGCCGCGTCCGGGGTGGCTGTCGTGGGGTACGCGGACCACGCCAGCGGCACGATGCGCGTCGCGGCGGCCGGCCACGGGGCGTTCACCGAGGTGGTGCTGCGCCCGCAGGTCACCGTGCGCCCGGGCGGCGCGGTCGCCGACGACGAGGACGCCGCCGGGCTGGACGCCCAGCTCGCCGACCTGCACCGCCGCGCGCACGAGCACTGCTTCATCGCCCGGTCCGTGACGTTCCCGGTCCGGACGGAGCCCGCGCCCGCGACCCGG